>JBGSUP010000495.1:0-11479 GCA_041753485.1 Akkermansiaceae bacterium | reverse complement strand
TGACCGCCTCCAGGGCGGCCGCGAATTCAAGCACGCAGCCGAGGCACCCTGCGGGATCGGCCCCGCAGGCCTCAAACATCCATGCCGAATCGCCCAGAGCGCTCCATGCCATGCGCGCAATCTGGCACATGCGGCCCGGCGGCGGCAACTCCGCATCCTCCGCTTTCTTCTTGGCAGCGGGGAATTGCCGAGTTGAATGGCGGTGCTTTGTTCTATCCACCACTCGACCATTGGATCTGGCTGATCCCCGCGTTCCTGATCGGTGCCTGCATCGGATCGTTCCTCAACGTCGTGATCTATCGGGTGCCGCGCGGCATGTCGGTGAACGAACCGAAGCGCTCGTTCTGCCCGAACTGCAGGAAGCCGATCCCGATGTGGCTGAATTTCCCGCTGGTCAGCTGGTTGCAGCTGCGCGGAAAGTGTGCGGAGTGCGGCGCGCCGATCGCTTTCCGCTACTTCGGCGTGGAACTTCTAACCGCGCTGCTGTTCGCCGCCATCTGGCAGGTGTTTCCGCCGCAGGTGGTGGTTTTCCTGTGGATCATGGCATCGCTGCTGGTGGCGATCACCTTCATCGATGCCGAGCACCTGATTATCCCGACCTCGCTCACCTGGGCGGGCTCGCTAGTCGGCTTGGGAGCCTGCGCGGTCTGGCCGCAACTGCCGGTGCTGGCTGGCGAGGCGGGTGATTGGCTCTCCGGCCTGAAACGCGGCGGCATCGGCTGGCTGGCCGGCTTCATGGGACTTTGGTGCGTGGTCCAGCTCGGGAAAATGGCCTTCGGCAAAAAGGCCATGCGCTTTGAAAACCCGGTCGATTGGCATCTGCGGGAGCCGAAGGATGATCAGGAACCGCTGTGCTTTGTGATCGATGAAGAATCGGTGCCATGGTGGGACATGTTTACGCGGAAATCCGACCGCTTGCTCATCGAAAGCACCGACATCCGGGTGAACGGCGAGTCGGTGGGTGGCGGCGCACTGATCATCCGCGAGCTGGAAATCCAACTGCCGGACGGCACGGTGCGACATCTGGCGAAGCTGAAATCCCTCGGCGGCACAGCCAGCTCGGTGGTGATTCCGCGCGAGGCGATGGGTGCGGGCGACATTCACTTGTTAGGAATGATCGGCGCGTTTTTCGGTTGGACCGGGGTGTTTTTCTCGCTGTTCGCGGCATCGATCTTCGCGATCATCGCGGCGTTGATCGGGCGGATTGGATTCGGCAGGCAACTGCCTTTCGGCCCCTTCCTCGCGATGGGTGCCTTGAGTTGGGCCTTCGGTGGCTGGAGACTGTGGGCTTGGTATCTCGATTTCCTCGGCCCGCTGGGGATGCCGTGAGGTGATCGTTTTTCATGGCCAGCGGGCCGAGGCGACCATAGCGTTCACACGCATGGCGAAACGACTCTATGTGGTGGCAGGCGAGTTGAGCGGAGACGCCCACGGGGCGGGCCTGTTGCGGTCGCTCAAGACGCTGGTGCCCGCAGTGGAAATCCACGGCGTGGGCGGCCCGCAAATGGCGGCGGTGGCCGGCCCGGGCCTGCGCGACTGGGTGGAGGACGCCGCGGTGATGGGCGTGTGGGAGGTGCTCAAGCGCTACGGCTGGTTCAAACAGCGTTTCGCCGAAATGTTAGAGGAACTCCGGGTTTTCCGGCCGGATGTGCTGCTGCTGGTCGATTACCCGGGATTCAACCTGCGTTTCGCCGAGGCGGTGAAACGCGAGTCTCCGGAAACGCGGCTGGTCTATTACATCAGCCCGCAGGTCTGGGCCTGGCACAAGGGACGGATTCCCAAGATGGCGCGCCTGCTCGATGAAATGCTCTGCCTGTTTCCCTTCGAACAGCCGCTGTTCCAGAGTGCGGGTTTGAAAACCACCTTCGTTGGCCATCCACTGGTGGATGAACTGGAGGAGAAGCGCCTGCCCGGCGCACGCCGGGATGAGCTGCTGGTCGGATTGTTTCCCGGCAGCCGCGAACGGGAAGTCGCACGCTTGTTTCCGATGATGGTCGAAACCGCGAAGCGGCTCAAAGCGTGGCGCGGCGACTTGAAATTCGAGGTTCCGGCCGCCACGGTGAAGCTTGCGGCGCAGATCCGCGAATTGCTGGTCGCGGCCGATGCCAGCGCTTGGATCACGGTCACCACCGGCGAAAGCCACGCGCTGATGCAGCGGGCCTGTTGCGCGGTGATCGCCAGCGGCACAGCCACGCTGGAGGCTGCCTGCTACGGCCTGCCCTACTGCTTGGTCTATCGGGTGGCCCCGCTGACCTACGCGGCGGCCAAGGCATTGGTGAAAATCAAACACATCGGCATCGTCAACATCCTGGCCGGCCGGGAAGTCATCGAGGAATTCATTCAGGCGGATGCGGAACCGGCCGCCGTTTCGCGTTCCTTGAAAGGGTTTTTGGAATCACCTGAAAAACGTGACGCGCTGCGCGAACAACTGGCGGAAACCGCGTCCAAACTCGGCGGCAGCGGAGCCCACGAACGCGCCGCGACCGCGGTGGCGGATTGGCTCATCGACAAGCCACAAGCCAGCGAGGGCGTGATTCCGCCATCGGTTGAAGACCTTGGGGGTTGCGTTTCGGCGGCGAGCAGCTATGAACCGCGCCGATGAAACTATTCTCGTTGCTCGCCCTGACCGTCGCCTTTGCCGGCATTTCCTGCGAACGCCATGAATTCGAGGGACCGGACGGCACCAAGCGACTCCACGAGCACCACTCCGGCCATGGCGAAGCCGATGGCCACACCGGGGATGCGGAAAAGCCCGCTCATTGAGCACGCCGATAGCTGAGGAAACATTCGCCAAGGTCCGGCCGCGGCTCGAAGTGGCTGAGTGTGAAATCCAGCGACCGCGGCAGGAATGCCGCCGCAATCCCGGTGGCGGTCGGCGCTTGCGAGCCGCCAAAAAGGATATGTCCGGCGAGCGTGAGGTGGAATTCATCGACTGCATCGAGTTCCGCGAGCGAGCGGATCAACGTTCCGCCGCCTTCGCAGTGAAGGTGTTTCACGCCATATTCGGTGGCCAGCATCTCGAGAAACGCGGTGAGCGATGTCCGGTGGAGCGTCACTTGGGGAAGTGGCGGCGGCACGGCATCGCCAGTCACCAATAAATGAATTGGGCCGCCGGGTCTTTGGAAAACCGGATGATCCCCGGCGATTTTCCCGCTCCGGGAAACCACGCAGCGGAGTGGCTGCACCGGTTTTCCGGGCGCGATGAGCGTCATCCGGTCGGCCACCAGCGTGCCGCGGCCGACGATGAGAGCGTCGGCGGATTCACGGAGTTTGAGCAGGCGGGCGTGATCGTCACGCGAGGTCCAGCCGGACGGGCGGCCATCCACTGAAGTGATCTTGCCGTCAGCGGAAACGGCGAGATTGGTGGAAATCCATGGACGAAGCATGACCGAAGGTGCGAAATCCGGAAGCGGGTGGCAAGAGCCCGCGCGAAGGATTGGCCGCATCCCGGCCTTGCCAAATGGGTCAGCACGGTTCAAGGAAGCCCCTTGGCCGCCGGTGGCGGAATGTCCCTCATGACTCCTGAGATCGCTCTCACCCTGCTGGTCATCGGCCTGACGCTCGTCGCATTCATCCGCGAATGGGCGGCTCCGGATGTGCTTGCACTCTCGATTCTCTGCCTGGTGGTGGCGCTGGGATTGGTGGATCCCGGAAAGATGACCGAGGTCTTCAAAAACGAGGCACCGTTGACCATCGCGGCCTTGTTTGTGATCGGCGGCGCACTCGAACGCTCCGGCGCGGTCGATCACATCGGCCGCGTCCTGCGCGACCGGCTTTCCGGCAACGTGCGCTGGGCGATCCTCGCCTTCTCGCTGGTATCGGCGTTTTTCAGCGCCTGGATGAACAACACCGCCATCGTGGCCATCCTGCTGCCGGTGACGCTTGGCTTCGCCCGCACCAAGGACATTGCCGCCTCACGCCTGTTGATGCCACTTTCCTATTGTTCGATTCTCGGCGGCTGCTGCACGCTCATCGGCACCTCCACCAACCTGCTGGTCAGCGGCGCGCTGCGGGATCTCAAACTCGCGCCGCTCACCATGTTCGAACTCGCGCCGGTCGGCATTCCCATGGCCATCGCCGGCATCGGCTACCTGGTGATTTTCGGGCCCAAGCTCATCCCGGCGCGCTCGTCGATCACCGGCAGTCTCGAAATCGACCTCCGCACCACGCCGCTCCATCACCTGCTCGTCGGCGCGAACTCGCCCATCATCGGCAAGTCGATCTTCGAAACCGCGCTGGGCAAGCGCGAGGATGGCATCCACATCATGGAAGTGCGCCGCAAGGGTGCCCGCGTGATGCTGCCGCTCTCGGCGATCACCGTGGAAAAGAACGACCGCTTTCTCGTCGCGCTGCACCGCCGCCGCGGCAAGGCCGCGAAAGCGAATGCCTTGTTCACCGAAATCGGCGCAGAGGTGCTTTCCACCGTGGACGGCATCGTTTCCGAACTCGTCATCCGCGACGAATCCTCGCTCATCGGCCAGACCCTCGCCGGGGCGGACTTCCGCCAGCACTACAACTGCGTGGTGCTCGCCGTGCACCGCAATGGCGTGAACATCACCGACCGCATCGCCAATCTCCCCCTCGAAATCGGCGATACCCTGCTCGTCATCACCGCCCGCAACAACCTGGAGGCTCTGGATGCCAGCCGCGATTTCGTGATGACCGATACGCCGGATGAGCCAACGCCCGAGGAGGTGCGGCATCACCGCCCGCTGCATGTGATCCTCGCCTGGTCGGCGCTGGTGGGCGTGGTGCTCACCGCCACGCTGAGTGACTTGTTTCACCGGATGAATCCGGCGTTTCCGGCAGTCCCCATCCACTACGCGGCGATGGTCGGCGCGCTCTCCCTGTTGTGGCTGAAAGTGATGACGCCGCGCGAAGCCTATGCCAGTGTGGATTGGCAGGTGCTGCTGATGTTGTATGGTCTGTTAGGACTTGGAATGGCGATGCAGAACACCGGCACTGCGGTGTGGTTGGCCCGCACCCTGGTGGAAATGACCGAAAACCTCGTGCCGCGCGAACACATGGCCATGGTGATGTTGTGGGCGATTTTCCTACTCACACTCTGCATCACCGAAATGCTCTCTAACAACGCCACGGCGGTGATGATGATCCCCATCGCCGTTTCGCTGGCCCTGGAACTGGATGTGAATTCCCGTCCCTACATCATCGCCGTCACGATCGCGGCATCGTGCGCCTTCGCCATGCCAATGGGCTATCAGACGCACATGATGATCTATGGCCCGGGCGGCTACCGCTTCACGGATTTCCTGCGTGCCGGCATCCCGCTCAATCTGATCTGCTGGATCACGGCCTGCACCCTGATTCCGGTGATCTGGCCGTTCTGAACCGTTACTTCCACCTGCCGGTTGAGTGGTGGCGCACGGTGGAGGTCTCGGTGGAGTTGGCCGGGTTGATGTTGATGATTCCCATGGACGAGTCCACAAGCGGTCCAATGGTGGTATTGCCAGCTGAACTCTGGATGTTCTCCGCGCGGCTGCGGGCATCCTTGGCGGCCTCTGCCAGCATCTCCAGCTTGAGTTCACCGAGGCGTGTGTAGTAATATTTCGGCGCATTGGAGGTCACGAAGACGCCCTGCTCCAGCAGCGAGGTGATCTCGCGCGAGGCCTTCTCGATCTGCGGCACGTTTGGAGAACTCACGGATACCACCTGCAAGGCGCGAAAACCCGCGGAATTGCGGGTTTCCGTCCGCAAGGGCACGTTGGTTCCGGGAAGCACCTTGTCCTCACGCACGATCTCGAACTCCTCGGTGATGCTGGCGGACTGGGTCTTGATGTCATCCGGCTTGATGCCCTGAGCTTTCAAACTATATTGGATCGACTGCGACGACAAAAACCATAACATATTCGAGGGTCGCTATCAGGGTCGAACCGGAGGTGAGGCTCTGAAGTTCCTCAAAGTAACCATCGGGCGAAAGAGCCCAGATGGATTGGTCTTCACTATCACCGAGATCCCGGTGCCACTAATCCGCGAGATCGTCGAGGAAATCCTCGCTGGGTGCGATGGCAATGTCACGACAGCAGCGAATGTCTTGCCCATAGCCCGGCCTGCCGAGAAGTCACAAACTGAACGCTCTGATGCATTCGCCGACACTACAAGGCCGCAGCCTGCGACCGCAAAGGCCAAATCCCGTAAAGCCAAGGTGAAGTCGCCTAAACCCAGCATGAAGTTCTGTAACCCCGGCTACGAAGACGAGTTCTGGTCACAGGTCCGCGCCTATTGGCGGGAATGCCGCAGCCTGATGAAAACAGCCAGGCAATTCAAACTTTCACCCAACACGCTGAAAACCTGCATCCGCAGGGATCACCAGATACCAATAATATCCGCCCGCCGACCAACCCGGCCGCAAAAACCAGAAAAACGCCGTCATTCCCAGCTCGGAGAGAATGCCGCCGACGAGAATGTATGGCCGCCGCCGGCCCCAGCGCGAACGCGTGTTGTCCGAGGCCCAGCCAAAAAACGGATCGGAAGCCGCATCGATCAACCGGTTCCACAACAAGCCCAGGCTCACCAGTTCCGGAGCCAGCCCCAGGAACACGTTGAATACCGGCCACGCGATCCCGGGCAACAGCCAGTTGCCCCACGCATCATTCGCCGAACCCACCCCATAGGCGGCCTTTTCACTCACGGAGAGATTTTTCGCCGGGCCTTTGGATTCAGTGGTTTTCATCGATCAAGGCTTTGGAAAACGGCAGTCATGTCACGTATCTACGATCCCTACAGGACCATGCTTTGCGAGACAAACGCGGCTAGTCGTGAAAAACACGCCGCAACCCCTGTCAGAACGCACATTACTAAAGACGCAAGCCATCAATGGCACCGATGGTTTTAACGCAAACTGTTTGCATCCGGGTAGCATAAGGTGGCAGATTTTGAAGTGTTTTGATGCCATTTCGTGCCTCTGAGTGCGACTCGGACAACTTCCTGGCGAGCTCCGAAATCTACAAAAATCCCTTACTTTATAGGGTTTTCCCTGCATTTGCAGGCTGGTGGTCCCGAGTGGAATCGAACCACTACCTACGGCTTCGGAGGCCATCGTCCTATCCATTGGACCACGGGACCATGCGCACTGCGCGTGGGCAAGATGGCTAGCCGCCGCCTCCGGGCTTGGCAAGGACAAGGATTGGGAAAATCGGCTACCTGGCTGCCTTGCGCGGGCTTGACCGGATTTCACGGCCCGGCAAGGGTTCCCGCATGACACGCGAGGAACTGGCGGATGTGCTCGACGAAATCGCCCTGCTGCTGGAATTGAAGGGCGAGAATCCGTTCAAAGTCCGCGCCTACCGCCACGGCGCGGAGACTGTGCGGGGTTTCGACGGTGAAATCGTCGAACTGGCGGAGAAAAACCAACTCGATGGCATCAAGGGCATCGGCGAGGCACTGCGCGACAAACTTCACGAACTTGCCACCACCGGCAGTTTGAAATTCCACCAGGATCTGCGCGCGGAGTTTCCGCCCGGCTTGTTCGAACTCTTCGATCTCCAGGGCCTCGGGCCGAAAAAGGTGAAGGCGCTTCACGATGCGCTGGGCATCTCATCGGTGGAACGGCTCAAGGAGGCCTGCGAGCACGGCAAAGTCGCCGCGCTGCCGGGCTTCGGCGGGAAGACGCAGGCGAAGATCCTCGAGGCCATCACCCGCCACGAAAAATTCGCGGACCGGTTTTTGTTAGGAAGCGTCAGCCCCTTGGTGAGTGAAATGCTCGACACGCTGCGCATACATCCGGAGATCTCGCAGGTGACGGTGGCCGGCTCGTTCCGCCGCGCCAAGGAAACCGTGCATGACCTGGATTTCGTGGTCGCCACCCGGGAACCGAAGCTGGCCTGCGAGGATTTCACCACGCTGCCGCAGGTGGAATCCGTGATCGCCTGCGGCGAAACCAAGGCCTCCGTGCGCCTGAAAAACGGCATCCAGTGCGATTTACGCGCGGTTTCCAACGCACAATTTCCCTTCGCCCTGCTTTATTTCACCGGCTCCAAGGAACACAATGTCGCCCTGCGCTCGCTCGCGCTCAAACAGGGGCTCTCACTCAATGAATACGGTTTCACCCGAAGTGGCGCGGACGTCCCACCCGTGGAGCCTCCCGCAAACCTCCACGAGGAACGTGATATCTATCAATTCCTCGGCCTCCAACACATCGAGCCCGAGCTGCGCGAGAACCGCGGCGAGATCGAAGCTGCCGCAGGACACGCGCTGCCCCTCCTTGTCAGGCTCGACAACCTGCGCGGCACCTTCCACAGCCACACCACCGCTTCCGACGGCATTCACACGCTTCGCCAAATGGCCGACGAGGCGATGGAGCTCGGCTTGCAATACCTCGGCATCTCGGATCACTCGAAGTCCACCGTCGTCGCCAACGGGCTGGACGAGGCTCGCCTCATGAAACAGATCGCTGAAATCCGCGCGCTCAACGCCGGCCTCACGCACTTCCGCCTCTTCGCCGGCAACGAGGTGGACATCCTCAAGGACGGCTCGCTTGATTTTGAAGATGACATGTTGAGCCAGCTTGATTTCTGCGTCGCCTCGGTGCACGCGCAGTTCAACTTGCCGGAAGATGAGATGACACGCCGGATCTGCCGGGCGATGGAAAACCAGCACGTCACCATGCTCGGCCACCTCACCGGACGCATGCTGCTAAAGCGCGATGGCTACGCCGTCAATCACGCCATGATCATCGATTGCGCCGCCGAAACGCGCACCATCATCGAGCTCAACTGCAACCCGCGGCGCCTCGACATGGATTGGCGCTGGTGGAAGCGTGCCCGCGACAAGGGTGTGCTCTGTTCGATCAACCCGGACGCCCACTCAACCGAGGGCCTGCATCATCTCGGCCTCGGCGTGCGTGTCGCCCGCAAGGGCTGGCTGCGCAAGGAGGACATCCTCAACACGCGCTCGCTGGCCGAGGTGGAGGCCTTCCTCAAGACGCCCAAGGCAAAACGGTGAGAGTGACTTCAGAAATTCCGCCTGTTAGGCGCAGCGCGCCGGATTGCCAGCACCGCGAGGACTTCTGGGTTCATCGTGACTCCGCCCCGGGCTTCACGGTGGCAGCGTCAGCCGGCGTCACCGAAAGGATCCGGTAATGTTTTGCACGCCGGGCAAGCGCCTCGATGAACTGCTCGCGCCCGGGAGACTCGCCAGTGGACTTGACCCGGAAATAGCGCTGATTCTCCGCCGGCGCCTCCTCTCGACGAAGGATGGTCACCTCGGTCACCCCCGGGATTTTTTCAAAGATCCGCTCGATGGCCAATTGCCGGGTGCGGCAGCCGGTGCCGTCGATGAGCACGAGACTCTCACCGGCAAGTGCCGGAATCCAAGTCATCACCCACAAGACTGTTGTTTTCATCCGGCAGGCTAGCCCCGAATCCCATCCGCGCAAACGAAACCAGCGGCACCGGCCAACCGGAGTGCGTCCTTGCCTGCAAACTGTTCGTTTCCAAGTGCCCATGGAGCCGGCTAACGGACTCGAACCGTTGACCTGATCATTACAAATGAACTGCTCTACCAACTGAGCTAAGCCGGCGTGGAAACCTTGAGGCGGGCGGAGGTAAGCGGATTCCCGCTCCGGCGGAAAGCCCGAATTTGCGGAAAGTTCCGTGAACGCCCACTCCCGGGTTCATCAGCTGGCAAATCAGGGAACGCGGATTTTGACATTGCGATACGAGACCTTATCGCCGTGATCCTGGAGCAGGATGTGGCCGTCGGTCCACTCGCCAAAACCCGGGATTGTCTTGTATTTACTGGCCATGACCCGTTCCTTGAACGCCGGGGTGCCACGCTCGTATTCCACGACTTTCGCGCCGTTGAGCCAATGTTCGACATGCTTGCCGCGCACCAGCACGCGGGCCTGGTTCCACTCGCCGATGGGATTGGGCTGCTTGGACGCTGCGGCGGGGATCAGATCATAGAGCGAGCCGATGGTGCGGTTGCCGTCGCGGCCAAGCTTGGCATCCGGATGGCGCTCGTCATCGAGAATCTGGAATTCCAGACCGATGGCGGAACCGGTGGTGGTTCTCGCGCCGCTGCCGGTGATCGGATCGAGATTCGGCTGGCAGAGATACTTGATGCCGCTGTTGGCACCGGGAGTGATTTTGAAGTCCAGGGTCAGTTCGAATTCGGAGAAGCGCTCGCGGGTGATGATGTCGCCGCCGGCCGCCGCCTCGGCGCCGCCGCTGGCTAGCACGCTGAGCACCCCGTCCTTGATTTCCCAGCCCCTGGACGGAAAGGTCTCGGCCTTGGCGCTGCGCCAACCGTCGCTGGTCTTGCCATCCCACAGCAGTCGCCAGCCGGTGGCTTTCTCTGCGGCGTTCAAGCGGTTGATCGCCGGTTCGACTTCGGTGATTTTCAAATTCCTCCAGCGCACCTGGGTGCCGGCTTTATCCGCCGATTCGATGCTGTGGACTTGCAGGCCGATGAAGCCGCTGGCGGTCATGGAGTCCTTGAGGTCGGCACGCGGCTCACCATTCAACCATGTTTTGATCGAATCACCGATGGCCTCGACGCGCACCTGGTTCCAATCCCCGGGCTTGAAAATTTTCAGCCCTTGTTCGCTGAAGGTCTTCTCCTGCGCCTTGTCGCCGGGGACCGGGAACAACCACCCACGGCGCGCCTCGTCATAGATTCCGGCCGACCACATGCGCTTGCGCTGCACGTCTGGATCAATCTCGATCTGATAGCCATGGACCCGCTGGGCGGGAATCGTGAGGGTCTTGCCCTTCCACTCGGTTTTTGTTTCGACCTCAAAAACGTTGCTGCGGACTTGCACCCCGGAATTCAGCCGTGGGTCCACCTTGAATTCATACTCGAGGATGAAGTCGCCGTAGTTTTTGTCGGTGCACAGAAATGAATTCGGCGTTTTCATCACCGAAGTGCCGACGATTTCATCGCCCTCGATGGTGTATTTCGCCTTGCCGCCGCGCTGCGTCCAACCGGCAAAGTCCTTGCCGTTAAAGAGCTTCACGGCAGTGGGTGTGGCATCCGCGGAGGCTGCGGCGAGAATGGCGAGGCAGAGCAGGGCCAGTGGGTTCATTTTCATTGGGATCAATCTGGAATGGAATTGGGGAGTGAGTGTGATCTTGCGTGAGGTCCGGCTTGTTCCAAGCACAAAACACCAGCCCCACGCCGCAACGATACGGCGCTGCGACGGCAGCGCTTGCAAGCAAATCACAGAAACGGTTTGAGGCTTGGAACTTGGCCCTCACCGGAGTTTTCTCGGCGCGTGGACATGATCCGGATTCGCGGCGCACGGCAGCACAACTTGCGGAACATCGACGTCGATCTCCCGCGAGGGAAGCTCGTCGTGATCACGGGGCCGAGCGGCTCGGGCAAATCCTCGCTGGCGTTTCACACGCTCTACGCCGAGGGCCAGCGGCGGTATGTGGAATCGCTCTCGGTCTATGCGCGGCAGTTTCTCGACCAGTTGGAGAAACCCGACGTCGATTCCATCGAGGGCCTGAGCCCGGCG
>JBGSUP010000494.1:0-2244 GCA_041753485.1 Akkermansiaceae bacterium | reverse complement strand
GCGGGATGACGAGGAAGCCGTGATCCGCTGCGCCATCGCCCACGCATGGGATGCCGCCCTGCCCCCCGTCCTGCGCTGGATTCAACGCTGAAGTTCCAGATTGGCCACACAATCGCGCTTGATGATCTGCCTCCGCCTGCTACCGGTCATCAATGGAATTTTCGCCGCCATCACCCGCCATCGCACGCCGAGACTGGTTGAAGGCCGCCGGTCTTGGCAGCGCCGGGACATTCATCGGCACGGCTCCGCTGGCAGCCGAAACCGCGCCCGTGCCGGTGGCGGTGTCGGCCACCAAGGTCCGGGGCGTGGTCTTCATGGTCTCGGATGGCATGAGTGCCGGCGTGCTCACGCTGGCCCAGGCTCACTCAAAGCTCACTCGCAAACGCGGCACGCGGTGGTGGGACTTGATCAACAATCGCTCCGCCTCCCGCGGGCTGATGGACACGGCTTCCGCAAATTCGTTGGTCACCGATTCCGCCGCCGCCTCGTCCTCATGGGGCGGCGGACAACGCGTGAACAACGGAGCCATCAACGTCGCTCCGGATGGCAGGGAAATCACCCCCATCGCCGCAATCCTCAAACAAAAGTCCAACGCGCGCATCGGCTTGGTGACCACCGCCACCGTGACCCACGCAACGCCCGCCGGCTTCGCCGCCTCGGTGGGCCTTAGATCCGATGAAAACGCGATCGCTCCGCAATACCTGAACCGCGTCGATGTGATCCTGGGCGGTGGCTCCGGCTTTTTCGCGGCGAATACCCGTCCGGACAAACGCGATCTGCAGGATGATTTCTCGAAAGCAGGCTATCAGATCGTCCACAGCCGCGACCAACTGTTCGCCGCCCGCGGCGGGAAATTGCTCGGCACCTTCACCCGCGGCCATCTGCCGTTTTCCATCGACCGCGATCACAACCCCAAACTCGCCGCACGCGTTCCCACCCTCGCGGAAATGGCCACTGCGGCGCTGTCACGCTTCCTTGAAGATGAGCGACCGTTCCTGCTCCAGGTCGAGGGCGCGCGCATCGACCACGCCGCCCACCTCAATGACATCGGGGCCCTGTTAGGTGACCAGCTCGCCTTTGATGACGCGCTCACCGCCGTGCTGGCGATGGCCGCCGGGCGCGGTGACATCCTCGTCGTGGTCACCAGCGACCACGGCAACTCGAATCCCGGACTCAACGGCATGGGCAATGGTTACGCCGAGAGCACCCAGCGGTTCGAGCGCATCTCACGCTTCACCGCTTCCCATGAGCGGATTTTCGCCGAGTGGCGCAAGCTCAAGAACGGCGATGCCGCGCGACTCGCCTCCCTGGTCGGGCGGCATCTGAATCTCACGCTCAAGGCCGCCGAAGTCGAGGCCCTGCTTGCCATCCTCGGCGACCGCGCTGTGATCGAATGGAACGATCAGCTTGAAAAGCCCGAAGGTCTGTTAGGCCAGTTCCTCGGCAACCACACCGGCATCGGCTGGACCGGCACCACCCACACTGCGGATCCCACGTTGGTCTCCGCCATCGGCCCGCAGGCGGAACGTTTCGCAGGCATCGTGAAAAACTCCGATGTCTTCGGCCACTTCATGGAAACCCTCGGCTGAGCAAAGGGGAATTCCCGGTTGCGGGCGGGCTGGAATGATGGCACTTACCCGGCATGAGGGTCGTTGCGACAGGGGCTGAACTGAGGCTGGTGTTGTCGGAGTATGCCGGAGCCGAGGGGCGGCGGGTGCTGGTGCCCACGATGGGCGCGCTTCACCACGGACATCTTGAACTGGTGAGGCAGGCGCGCGAAGCGGCCGGACCAGCCGGCACGCTGATCGTCTCGATTTATGTGAACCCCATCCAGTTTGACCGCTCGGAGGATCTGGAGGCCTATCCGCGGCCGCTGGAGAGCGATCTTGAGAAATGCCTGGCCGCGGGGGTGGACGTGGTGTTTCTGCCGGAAAGCCGGACCATGTATTTTCCGGACCGCTCGACCACGGTGACGGAGACGCTGCTTTCCGCCGGGCTCTGTGGAGCCACGCGGCCCGGCCATTTTGACGGTGTCTGCACGGTGGTGCTCAAGTTGTTCCTGCTCACCGCCTGCCACGCCGCGGTCTTCGGCGAAAAGGATTTTCAACAACTCGCGATCATCCGCCGCATGGTCAGGGATCTGGATGTGCCGGTGGAAATCCTCGAGTGCCCCACGGTGAGGGAGTTCGACGGCCTTGCCATGTCATCGCGCAATGTCCGTCTGACGGCGAAACAACGCGCCGA
>JBGSUP010000493.1:0-9802 GCA_041753485.1 Akkermansiaceae bacterium | reverse complement strand
GATGCAGTGGTAAATCGCCGGCTTCACCGCCCGGTCTTGCCATTCCGCCAACCAACGTGCACGTCTCATCTGCGTCATCCTGCCTACTGCCGCGCTCCAAGGCAAGAGGATTTTATGATTATTTGTCTGTCACCTTATATTACTCCGGCCACCAGAACCACCCGACGCCCATCCGTTGAGCGCTTACATCGGGACAAGACATGGCGGTTTTCAACGGCTTTTCAAGGGCTGGCCGAGCTAGGGCTCGGCGCTCCCAGCCAAAAAGAGGCGGGACCTTGCGGGCCCGCCTCTTGGTTTGAGTTATGTGGATTCTGCCTCAGGCAGCCAGCGGATCAGATCCGGCGGCGGCGAAGGAGACCGAGGGCACCCAGCGCACCCAGAAGGGCGGCGGAGGGCTCGGGGATGAGGTTCACAGCAGTGAATTGTGCGGCTGTGTTCACACCACTCCATTCAGTAGCTTCGACTGCGCCTTGATTGACAAAGGCAGCATCAGCAGGAATTATCATCGCATCGATACCGGCAAGGGCTACATTTTGCGCGTTGTTGATGCCTCCGACTTGGCTACCAATAGTATTGGTGCCCGGGGCGTAAGTAGCACCTGGAAACCAATAAAATGCATAATTACGATTTGTAGCTAAACCGTTATCTCCAAGGTTGAGACCAGGTAGAACGGCTGTCAAATTACCCAAGCCGAGGTCCCCAGTTCCATTGAAACCACCCATGGCAAAAACAATATCGCCACCAAGGTTGGTACCAAGTGAAAGTGACTGACCCGCAACAAAAGCAGCATTGGCTGCGACTGTACCGGCTTGGAAAATCGAAGAATTAAGACCGAAACCGCCAGCAAAAGTCGAATTATTGTCTGCGTCTACGACCAAAGCCCACAGGGTTCCATCTGGCACTGGTGCGCTACCTGATGTAAGAGCTGTGCCAAATTGAGTTGACAGCGTGAATGTCGCAGCAGCAGGAAGAATGCTGGCTACAAATAATAGTGCTACTAGTTTTGATTTCATATATTAATTATTTAGGATTGGAGTGTTTAGTTGCGGTATTCGGAGAGCTTAATAAGTTGGAGTGTTGTTCCAATTGAAAGTTTCACCAGTCCCAGACTGATACTTACGGATAATAAAGCCTTGTCCAGCTGGTATCACGTCAGTTCCGAAATCGGTATTACCTCCACCTGCTTTCTTCCAAATGCCAGCATGGACAAAGTATGAAGCTGATGGCGCCTTGTTTCTTGCTGCTGCCGCATTATCGAATACTAACAGCTCATCTCTCCGGCCACCAAGAGCCGTGCTAGTGGAAGCAAGAAATGCGGTAGTATTTGCCAAACCAAGACCATTGAGCGAAACATCGATTGGTCGGATTAAAGAAATGTAATTATCTTGCTTGATTGCAGACTGTGTGGCCAACGGATAGTCAAATTCGTTCGGTTCAACTTCACCTGCAATTGTGTATTTTGTGTCAGCGGTGACCGCAGCAGGGTTACGAATGATTACATATGAGTCAGGCCATAGTTGGTCAGTACCAAAATCAGTGTTGCCTGCGCCTGCTTTTTTCCAGATTCCTCCGTGAATAAAGTATGCAACAGTTGGAGCTAGGTTTGTTCCCACACCGCTGAGGCTTGGAATGAGAACTTCTGTCCGACGCCCACCTAATGCTGTGCTTAACGATGCTACGATGGCATTGGGTGTTGTGAGTGGGTCGGTCGTCGCTGTCGCAGGATTAATGAGTTCCGCCAATGTCCAGAACTTAAGAACTGCCAGAGCATTCGTAGAGACAGCGCTCAGTGTTGCGCCATTCAAATTCACTGTAAGTGAACTTGCTGTATTCGCGGTAATCACGAACCATTGGCCCGCTGCAGGTCCATCCTTAAATTTTGCGTAGTGGGTGTTTGCAAATGCATTCACAGTAAACCCAGGTGTGCCACTCAAAGTGAGAATAGCCGAACCCGGAATAGTGGATGTGTCTGGATTGACACTAAGAGCGCCAGCACCAACAGAGCTCTGGCGTAGCGGGACACCAACAATGGTGTCAGAATTGGCTTTGCAAGTCTGACTCACATACCCCACCGGAGTGGTGTAAGCGGTTTGGGCGGAAGCCAGGCCGGTCGCGAGTGCGGCGGCGAGGAGTGAGAATGATAGTGATTTCATGACAGTGTTTGGTTTGGATTGAAACAGGGGATTGTTTTAGTCGTCGGGGTTGGTTTGGATTTTGAGGTCAGGTATTTGGTCGGTTTCTTGTGGGTCCGGGGTGATATGGGCGGCGTATTTGCAGATCCAATTCACCTGCTTCACCACAGGTTTCGTGGGTAGAAAACACGCGGATGGGGGGGGCGGCAAGATTTTTTTTCGGGGGAGGTGAAGAAAAAGTGCCGGGTGAGCAGTGATCAGTGATCCGTGGTGGAAGAAGAGGGGGCGGAGCCGGAGCGGGATAGGGGCTGTGGCGGGGCAGGTTGGGCTTTGGGGAGTTGTTGGGAATGAGGGAGTTGGGGAGAAGTGCCGAGTGATCAGTGAGCAGTGAGCAGTGGGAAGAGATTGGGATGGGAGGCGCGGGGGATGTGACGGAATTGTTGCTTGGGGGATGGTTTGGAAAGGTTAAGGAAGAGTCAAAGACACAAGACTTCAAGACGCAAGACGCAAGAGAAGAGGGAGAGGTGGAAGAAGTGCCGAGTGATCAGTGAGCTGCAATCCGTGGTTTCCAAATGCGGACTTCAGGAGAAATGGAGTTGGCTGGGAAATGCCACAAACCCTCTCTTTTTCGTGAAATTTCGTGTTTTTCGTGGTTGGAATTTCGGTTTTCGGGTTGAAATGGGGCTTCGCGCGGGGCTTTTTGCGAGGCTGGGGCGGGAAGATGGGGGACAGGTTGTCCCCCATGACGGGCTGGAACAGGTTGTTCCAGCCACAGTCGCGGATTTTGGATTTTTGAACAGGAGCACGCGGAGAGGGCCAATTGGAGGGATTTTCAAGCGGGTCATTGGCCGGGGCTGGGGCGTTTGAAATCAAGCCCCAGGCTTCGTTGAAACTACGCCGGGCAAGCTCGGCTGCGGCGGGTCAACCCTAGCGGATTTCGATCAGGCGGTCTCCTTGGGAGATGAGGGATTCGATCTGCGGGAGCAGCGGCTCGAACCATTGCAGCAGGGCGCGGCGGCTGGTGTTGCCGATCCGGAGCCAAACGATGACGGGACTGGATTTGGCTTGGCGCAGGCGCTGTGGAAAATCCTCGTCCTTGGTGATGATGATGGCTTGGTGAGCGATGGCGTAAGCCCAGATTGGAGAATCCTCGGCATGTCGGAGACCGATATCGGCGACGTGTTCGGCGGTGTGGCCATGGGCCTCTAGAAGCCGCGCCAGAGCGGGAGGCAATTGGGCATCGATGAGAAAGCGCATGGCGGATCAGCGGGCGAGGAGCACCGGGTGATCGGCCTGGGCGGCGGCGTAATCGAGGCAGGCCTGGATGTCGGCGGACTCAAGGTAAGGGAAATCCTCGAGGATTTCGGCCTGCGGGACGCCGGCGGCGAGGAGGTCGAGCACGTCCTTGACGCGGATGCGCATGCCGCGGATGCAGGGACGGCCTCCGCATTGGGCGGGATTGAATGTAATGCGGTCGTTCATGGGGGTGAGGATAGTTGATGCGGGGGAAGACGCAAGACTGTAAGACGCAAGACGCAAGAGAAGAGGGCTTCGCGCGGGGCTTTGGCGAACGGGGGACAGGTTGTCCCAGCCACGGAAGAGGGATTTTTGAACAGGAGGGAACGGAGGGGGCCAATTGGAGGGATTTTCAAGCGGGGCATTGGCCGGCATTCGTGCTTTTGGGCTGGAACCGGTTGTTGCAGCCAGATGGGGAGCGGGGCTTTCAGGGCTCGGCCGGAATGAGAAAGGATGTGGGAATGCCCTCATCCAGGGTTGCGAGGCGGAGACCGTGACGGTCCGCGAGAGCCGCAAGGTGGGCATCCGTGCTACGGGATGCCGACTGACACCAATCTCACGTCGAGCAGGTATTTGTTCATGGGAATTCAGCGAGCATTTGGCGGACGGACCCGGTGGTGAGAGGCGCTTGGCCCGGCATGCCGGAAAAGACCATGGCTCCGGTATGAGGACAAAGCATGCGCTGCGGCTGAGCCTGCCCCGCCGGAATCCCGGTTGCCTTGCGGCGCAAATACTCGGAGATAGTGGTCCTTTCCCGCCGCGCCAGGGAACGAATCAACCTGGCTTCCTCATCGTTTACTTTGAAGGTGATCGTCTTCACGGGTATTACCCTAATACCACGCAGGTTTTTTCAAAGGATAAAGTGAGGGCTGGATTGACGATTGAGGATGGTTGATCCGCCGTAGCTTTAACGAAGATGGAAGCCTTGGCGAAGGCGGATGGCGACAAGTGGGCCGGCCACGGCGGGCCAGCCCTACCGGATTTGCGCCTCAAGGCACGGGTGATGGACAAAGGGACATGAACGTCCATCTAGAGAGCGGCAGGCATCAGCGCCGGGCGAGCTTGATCTCACGGAGACGGGATTGTAGCGGGCTCTCACCGATTTCCGAGAGTAGCATGGTAGCGCTTGCCTCCCGCTGGCGCATTTCCTGCCGGATTTCGTCCTCATGGTCGTAAAACCAAGCCAGTGCGGCGTGGATCTGCGCCAAACTCAAATCGGGATGATTTTCCTGCAAGGTGTCGGCATTCCATCCGTGTGCCAAGTGCTCGGCGGCTAGGTCGACAACCCGGTATCCGGAATTGTCGATCCAAAGTGTCCCGCTTGAATCGCGCATGAGATGAGGAAGGGTGAGCGTCACGGGCTTAAATTACCTTGATGCTCCGGAGTCACAAGGCGTAAATTCGGTGTTTCGGTGGCTGCCGCGCGGTGTTTCGGTGTAGAGAGCAAGGGGCGGCGCGGAGCGACTGGTTCTTGCTCTCTGCATGGCGCTTCTCATGCGCTCTACTCTAGCCCCTGGTCCCTGGTCCCTGGTCCCTGGTCCTTGGTCTCTTCACTTCGATGTTCGCGGCGCGGGCCGCGCGGGGGCTCTGGCGAGCCGAGCTGGGTTCGGCGTTCCCGGGGGGATCACGAGGCCCGAATCCGAATCCGCTCGGGGTCCACGGTGATGATGGCACCGGCCAGGAGTTCGTGCTGGTAGCTGGTGACGACGTGGTGGATGGCGCTGGCCATTTGTGCGGCTCTGAAACCGGTGAGCCGGACGATTCCGGAGTGCGGCAGGCCTTTTACAATGGCCAGCTCTCCGAAATCCTTGTCCAAGGTGATGAGAATCCGCCGTTCCGAGTGGGCCGCAGTGAGAATGGCGGAATCACCGGGATCCTGCGGCCATGCTCCAGACCAGACGGCGTCGTGACCGAGATCGCTGAGGATCGGCAGAGCCCCTCCCCAGACACAGGAATCGAGAAAGATGGCCGGCATCAGGAAGCCAAAGCGGTGGGAAAGAGTTCAATTCTTTCATGGCGAGCGAGGCGAGAGGCGTAGATCAGGCACGCTTGGATGTCCTCGGGTTCCAGCCATGGGTATCCTTGAAGGATGGTTTCGGCGGAGTCGCCAGCGGCCAGCATGTCAAGGATGTGTTCCACCGCCAAACGCCGGCCGCGGATAATCGGCTTGCCTGCGAAGATTTCCGGATTGCAGGTAATTCGGTCAAGCAGTTGGTGTTGGTTCATGGGGAAAGGGTAGAAGAAAGACGCAAGACTTCAAGACGCAAGAGAAGAGGGTGGAACGCGGGGGCATGGCGGGGCGGGATGGGTTTGGGTGAGTTGTTGGAAATGAGGAGGTTGGGAGAAGTGCCGAGTGATCAGTGAGCAGTGAGCAGTGAGCAGGGGTCAGGGGTCAGTGAAGAGAGCATGGGCTGAGCATGGCGCTTCTCATGCGCTCTACTCTAGCCCCTGGCCCCTAGCCCCTGGCCCCTGGTCTCTGACCTCTGGTCTCTTCACTTCGATGTTCGCGGCGCGAGCCGATTACGGCGCAGCGGCGGCCTCCTCCCAAGCTGCGAGCACCACCGCGTTGGTGACACGGAAATTGGTTTCCTGACGCAATCGTGCAACTTCCAGCCGGTAGTCAAGCCACCCTCTCCTGCCGGCCTGCGCAAGGATGTTGAGAGTCCCTGCCACCGCAAAACCCAGCGCTTTGGCATCAGGTACCTGAGCGGCGTGGTGTCGCTGATGACGATCATCGCCGCAGCAGTTCGGTCAATTTGCGGCTGTCTTCGGCGGCCTCGGCGGCGGTGATGTCCGGCCATGCGCCATGGGCGGATAAAAAGTCCTCGGTTTCCCACCGTGACAGATGGCCAAGCAGCAGGCGCAGCTGCTTGGTGGTCAAGGCACCACCACGATAGCCTTCGATGGCCAAGGCCTCGAGCGCGGTGCGCGACAGCGGGCCGCCTGCTCCAGCCAAGCATGCGGCGATGTCATCAGGGATCTCCAAGGTCAATTCCATGCCTTTTTACTTGCACGGGCCGCACTCGGGAGCAATGCCGGTTTTGGGATTCGAGCACGTGTGGCGGAAGTTTCACGGCGGGGATGGTTTGGAGAGGTTAAGGAAGATGGGAATTTTGGATTTTGGATTTTGGATTTTGGATTTTGGATTTTGGAGGGAAGAGGGATTTCCGATTGAGGAGTGTTGATTTTGGATTTTTGAATGGAAGAGGAGGAGGTGCGGGGAATGTGGCGGAATGGTTGCATTGGGGATGGTTTGGAAGTGTTAAGGAAGTTGAAAAAGACGCAAGACTGGGAGACGCAAGACGCAAGAGAAAGAGGGCATCGCGGGGGGGGGGAAGTGCCGAGTGATCAGTGATCAGTGGAAGAGAGCAAGGGAGGACGCTGGGCGCGGGGCTTCTGGCAAGGATCAATCATGAACGATGAGACTGCCTTGAGTGAGTTCGACCCAACAGGATTGGGAGAAGCAGGCGGCAATGCGGTCCATGTGGATTTCGAAAAGGGTGAGAAGACGGCGATTGGAAATGTTGCCGGTGGAAACGAGAAGAAGCCTGGCCGGATGCCGAAGCAAGCGGCTGCATGACCGGGGGAGTCCCAGTGCGCCGATCAGCGGGTTGAAACCCAAAGTCCCACTGTAAAATCAGGGGGATTTAATGAACTTGCCGCCCGGCGCTTTCGCGCTAGTTTTCCGCAGTTCACCAAGCCCGCATGTCCATTCTCGCCACCACTCTCCAGGTGATCCTGCTGATCGCCGTCGTGTTGACCCTGTTCAACATCATCATCTTCGTCCACGAACTCGGCCACTTCTGGGCGGCCAAGTGGCGGGGCCTGCAGATCGACCGCTTCCAGATCTGGTTCGGCAAGCCGTTGTGGAAAAAGGAGATCAACGGCGTGCAATACGGCCTCGGCTGGATCCCGGCGGGTGGTTTCGTCGCACTGCCGCAAATGGCCCCCATGGAGGCGCTGGAAGGCGGGGAAAAACCCGAAAAGCCGCTCCCCGCGATCTCGCCGCTGGACAAGATCATCGTCGCCTTCGCCGGGCCCTTGTTTTCGATGCTGCTGGCGCTGGCTGCCGCGGTGGTCGTCTGGAAAGTGGGAAAACCCGCGGATTTCATTCCCAGCCAGGAGGTCGGTTTTCTGATCCCCGGCAGCCCGGCGGAAAAAGCCGGGCTCCAGCCAGGCGACAAAATCATCGCGATCAACGGCGTCACCGTCCACGGCTTCGCCGGATCGCTCGACTCGATCACCGAGCGCATCATCCTCAGCCGCGGCCAGCAAATCACCTACACCGTCGAGCGCGAGGGCGAGGCGGCACCGATCACCCTGCAATCCGGCTTTGAAACTGAGAAAACCCACTGGTATCAGCGCCGCGGGCTGCGCCAGGTCGGGATCGAACCCGCCGGCGTCGCCATCGTCGGTAAGGTCAGCCCGAACAGCCCCGCCGCCG
Source organism: Akkermansiaceae bacterium (assembly GCA_041753485.1). Taxonomy (GTDB): domain Bacteria; phylum Verrucomicrobiota; class Verrucomicrobiia; order Verrucomicrobiales; family Akkermansiaceae; genus Luteolibacter. The sequence continues at coordinate 1,930 of JBGSUP010000493.1, read as the reverse complement.
ACGCGGGTCTCGGCAAAGGTGACAAGGTCCTCACCATTGACGGCCACAAGCTCCACAGTATCGCCCAGTTTTCCCAACACCTGCGCGACCAGCAATGGCAGACGGTGCGCCTCGGCATCCTCACCGCAGGCGGCGAATCGCGCGAACTCGACATCACACCCGAACGCCCGCTCAAACCCGCCGGCACCGATCCGATGGTCGGCATCGCCTGGGACGGGGCCGGGGAAGTGGACATCCGGATCATCCACCCGGAGCCGCTCCGCCAGGTGCGCGACAGCCTGCACATGATGTGGGTCACCATCACCAGCGTGATCGCGCCGGATTCCAACATCGGCGTGGACCACCTCAGCGGGCCGGTTGGCATTGCGAAAATGCAATACCAACTCCTGCAAATGGAGGACGGCTGGCGGCGCATCCTGGCGTTCATGGTGCTCTTCAACGTGAACCTCGCAGTGCTCAACATGCTGCCGTTTCCCGTGCTCGACGGCGGGCACATCACACTTGCGCTGCTTGACAAGATCTTCGGCCGCCCGGTGAAGGCGAAACCCCTTGAAATCCTCCAGACGGTTTGCGCCCTGCTGCTCATCTCGCTGATGCTCTTCGTCACCAGCAAGGACATCGGCGATGGCTTCGGCCGCGGATCCGCCCAAAACCGGGAAATCGTTTTCCCGTCGGACTGAGCCAATCCCGCGTGGCCGGGAAAATTGGCCCGCCGCGTGCTAGGGAGCCTGCAGCAAACCCATGGACATGTTTGAGGACTATCGCTCGGGCGGATTCTACGACGAGATGTTCGGCACCGACGGCGCCGTGAGAGACCATTGCGCCCCGCTGCTGCGGAAATTCGCCGGGATCGACCAAAAGGACTTCCTCGCCCGCAAGGCGAACTCCGAACTCTATTTCCTGCGCCAGGGCATCACCTTCAACGTCTATCACGACGAGCGCGGCACCGAGCGGATTTTCCCCTTCGACCCCGTGCCGCGGGTGATGGCGGCCGCCGAGTGGGAACACCTCGAAGCCGGGCTCTGCCAGCGGATCGTGGCGCTCAACCTGTTCCTGCACGACATCTACCACGACCAGCAGATCCTCAAGGACGAGGTGATCCCGCGCTTCTACATCGAGCAGGCGAAACACTACCGCCCCGAATTCCGGGGCGTGGATGTGCCGGCGGACATCTACATCCACATCTGTGGCAGCGACCTGATCCGCGGCGCGGACGGCCAATACTACGTGCTTGAGGACAACGGCCGCTGCCCGTCCGGCGCCTCCTACCTGCTTGAAAACCGCAACGCCCTGAAACGCGCGTTCCCCGGCTTGTTCGATGAAATGGGCGTGCGGCCGGTCGATTCCTACCCGCGCGACCTGCTCAACATGCTCCATCACATCTCGCCGCGGCGCGACGAGAGCCCGGTTTGCGTGCTGCTCACCCCCGGTTGCCACAACAGCGCGTATTTCGAACACTGCTACCTCGCCCGCGAAATGGGCATCGACATCGTCGAGGGCGGCGACCTCGTGGTGGTGGACAACTTCGTTTTCATGCGCACCACCCGCGGCCTCAAGCGGGTGGACGTGATCTACCGGCGCATTGATGACGATTTCATCGATCCAGTGGTGTTCCGCAAGGACTCGGTGCTCGGCGTGCCGGGCCTGATGAACGCCTACCGCGCCGGCAACGTCGCCCTGGCCAACGCCGTGGGCACCGGCGTGGCCGATGACAAGGTGATCTATTATTTCGTGCCGCAGATGATCGAATATTATCTCGGCCAGAAGCCGATCCTGCCCAACGTGCCGACCTATCTGGCGAGCGAGGAAAAGGACCTGAAGTTCATCCTCGGCCACCTGCCCGAACTGGTGGTCAAGGCCGCCAACGAATCCGGCGGCTATGGCATGCTGATGGGCCCCTCTGCCAGCAAGGCCGAAATCGAGAAATTCC
>JBGSUP010000492.1:0-5720 GCA_041753485.1 Akkermansiaceae bacterium | reverse complement strand
CGCCCGCGACATCAAAGGCATGATCCGTGCCCTCGAAGCCATCGCCGCAGACATCGGTGCTTTCGAAAACGACATCGAAGCCCTCAAACGCCTGCTTCACGACATCGACGAGGGCGCGAAAAAGGCCGCACGCGTGCAACTCGGCCAGGCACTCCAACTCGTCGCCGCACGCGACGAAGTCATCGGTTCCTCCAAAACCCTTGAACTCGATCCCACCGCCGTCCGCCTCTCCGACCTCCTGCTCTCCGCAGAGCCCGTAAAGCTCGCCGAGGAGGCCGGGGCGCTGCCATCCGGTCGCCAACGTGCGGTTTACGAGGCTTTCCCCGATGCCTTCGCAGAAGTCTGGGTGGAAAAAATCGTCCGGGTTTTCGATCGGGTCGGAGCGCGTGGTGTCACCGAAATCGCCCGAATCCTGCTCGAGCGCGGCGAGCTTCCCGCCCTCGTCACCCACCTTCGTTCCGCGATCGCCCGCCGCGATCTTGGTTCCGACGCGCTCATCTGGGTCTGCCGCGAACGCAAAGCAGCATCCTCAGAGGTTTTCAGCGCCGATGTCGGTGCCGCCATTCTCAACCTGCTGGAAAACGACCACCTCTCCGACGGCCCCCGCAAGACCTCGCGCCTACAAAGCCTCTTGGGCGATGACAAAAACCTGCTGACCGATCTCGTCGGCATCATGGACGCCAATGAAGCCCGGAATTTCTCGCGGCGTCTGCTCGATTGCCCGGTCTTTGCCGATCTGGAGAAAAAGTCGCTGATGGCCCGCATCATCAAGGCCAGGCCCGAAACCGCCGAGCTTGTCAGTGGCTCCAACGCCAAACGCCCAGAGGAAGCCCTGCTCGTCTCATGGGAGAGCCTCGAAAAGAAAAAGGCCGAACTCGACGACATCATCCGCAACAAGATCCCGCAGAACATCACCGACATCAAAATCGCACGCTCTTACGGCGACCTGCGCGAGAACTTCGAATACAAGTCCGCCAAGGACATGGAGAAATACCTCGGTCACCGCCGCAACGCGCTGGACAAGGAAATCAACTCCGCGCGCGGCACCGATTTCAAAGGCTCGGATGCCTCCAAGGTCAATATCGGCACCATCGTCACCCTTACTGATGCCTCCGGCAACGAAGTCGAAATGACCCTGCTCGGTGCCTGGGATTCCGATCCTGACAAAAAACTCGTCTCCTATCTCTCCGAGGTCGGCAAGGCGCTGATCGGCCGTGCGCCGGGAGACACCGTCCAGGTGCGCGATGAAGCCAGCGAGCAAATGCAGACACTCACCGTCAAATCCATCAGACCCTACAATCCCTGATCAAACAGAAGGCTGGAAAAATCCCACAGCGCACCCACTCGTTTCTTGCGATTCCCTCCTCATATCCGTCTCTTCTCTTTTGTCTTCCGTCCTCCGTTTCCAAATCTTCCGTCTCTTCTCTCACCAACACACATATCATGGAATACACCACCATCGTTGAAATCCGCGGCCGTGAAGTGATCGACTCGCGCGGCAACCCCACTGTCGAAGTTGACGTTCACCTCGAAGGTGGCGCGATCGGCCGCGCCTCCGTGCCATCCGGCGCATCCACCGGCGAAAACGAAGCTGTCGAACTGCGCGACGGAGACAAGAAGCGCTTCCTCGGCAAGGGCGTTCTCAAGGCCGTTGAAAACGTCAACTCGAAGATCGCGCCCGCCATCCTCGGCCTCGACGCCACCGAACAGGCCGCCATCGATGCCGCCATGCTCGCGCTCGACGGCACCTCCACCAAGAAGGTGCTTGGAGCCAATGCCATCCTCGGCGTTTCCATGGCCGTCGCCAAAGCCGCCGCCTCACAAGTCGGCATCCCGCTCTACAAATACCTCGGCGGCCCGAACGCCAAAGTCCTGCCCGTCCCGATGATGAACATCATCAACGGCGGCGCCCACTCGGACGCGCCGATCGACTTCCAGGAATTCATGATCATGCCCGTCGGCGCTCCCACCTTCCGTGAGGCGATCCGCTACGGCGCCGAAGTCTTCCACACCCTGAAAAAAGTCCTCCACGACCGCGGCCTCTCCACCGCCGTCGGTGACGAAGGCGGCTTCGCCCCGAACTTCAAGGATGCGGACGACGCTCTAGCCACCATCTGCAAGGCCATCGAACTCGCCGGCTACAAGGTGGGATCCCAGATCGCCATCGCGCTGGATGCCGCCAGCTCGGAGTTCTACGACAAAAAGAAAAAAGCCTATGTCTTCAAGAAGGGCGACAAATCGGTCAGATCCGCTGCCGAACTCGTCGCTTTCTACGCCAAGCTCCAGAAAAAGTATCCCATCATCTCCATCGAGGATGGCTGCGATGAAAACGACTGGGCCGGCTGGAAAGTGCTCACCGACAAGCTCGGCAAGACCACCCAGATCGTCGGCGACGACCTCTTTGTCACCAACACTTCGTTCCTCAAGAAGGGCATCGACACCGGTGTCGCCAACTCGATCCTCGTCAAGGTCAACCAGATCGGCTCGCTCACCGAGACCTTCGACGCCGTCGAGATGGCCAAGGAAAACGGCTATACCTCCGTGCTCAGCCACCGCTCGGGCGAAACCGAGGATTCCACCATCGCCGACATCGCCGTGGCCACCAACTGCGGCCAGATCAAAACCGGCTCGATGAGCCGTTCTGATAGAATCGCGAAATACAACCAGCTGCTCCGCATCGAGGAAGAGCTCGGCGACGATGCGGTCTTCGGCGTGCATAAGATGAAGGTCCTCAAGTGATTCTCGAACAACTCGCCTGGCCGGAGATTTCCGCCCTGCGGCGGGAAAACGGCGGACTCCTGCTGCTGCCGCTCGGCGCCACCGAGCAGCACGGCCCGCATCTTCCGGTGGCCATGGACACGCTGCTGGCGGAAGCCGTGTGCCGCGCGGTTGGGGAAAAAACCGGGGTGTCGGTGATGTCCGCGTTGCGCTTCACAGTTTCCCAGGGCCACACCGCCAAGTGGCCCGGCACCTTCTCGCTGCGGCATGAGACATTCCTTCATGTGCTGCGGGATCTCGCCGAGTGGGCGTTCGCGACCGGCTGGAAACGCCTGCTTCTGGTGAACTCACATTTTGGAAACGACGCCGCGGCACGCGTCGCGGTCGATCAACTCCGCCTCGCCTTCCGGGGAGATTTCCACGTCGGCCTGCGCAACGTGTTCCAACTCACGCCCGCGATCTGGAGCCGCTACACCGAAGATGCAGCGGACCTCCACGCGAACCGCGCGGAGACCTCGCTGATGCTGCACCTCCACCCGGATCTCGTGCATGCCGGGCGGCTGGCGGATGCCGACGATCCGGATCGCACCGGCGGCTGCGTGTTCTCCCATCCGGTCGCCCGCACCAGTCTCAACGGAGTGACCGGCAAGCCTTCGGAGGCGACCGCCGAGGAGGGGGCCTCACTCTTCTCCGCCATGGTGGCGGCCTTGGAACGCGATGTGCTGCGCGCCATTTCCGAAGAACCTCCCCTGCCCCCCTCCGAATGGCACGATATTCCCCTGCCCCCGGTTTTCTGATCCCATGAGCGAACTTGCCGATATCCTCGAATCGATCGGCAAGGCGTGCGACGTGCCGCTTTCCCTGGCCACGACGCTTCCCCGCGAGGCTTACTGCAGCGCTGATTTCCACCAATGGGAGCGCAGCCACCTGCTCGCCGGCGGCTGGATGGCCGCGGCGCATCTCTCCCAGATTCCGGCGGCCGGTGATTTTCTAACACTCGATTTGCTTGGCGAGCCCTTGATGGTCGTGCGTGGCAAGGATGACGCCGTCCGCGTGCTTTCCCGCGTCTGCCCGCACCGGGCGATGGATGTCCTTCCGCCCGGCTATTCGGAAGGGTGCTTCACCACGGCAAGCCGGCGCGAGGGCTTGCCCGAGTCCTGCGGCCACACGCGGTTCTTCGTCTGCCCGTATCATTCGTGGACCTTCGATCTCGATGGCCGGCTGCGGGCCTGCCCGGAAATGCAGCGCGCCGAATGCTTTCAGCGCGACGGGCAGGGCTTGCACGAGTTCCGCTCCGAGGTCTGGAACGGATTCGTGTTCGTAAACCTGGATGGCGGCGCGGAACCATTCGCCACCGGTCTTGAGGAAATGAGCCGGGCCATCGCCAACTGGAAACCGGCGGACTTGGTCGTCATCCTTCAGCGCGAGTGGAATTGCCCCTTCGACTGGAAGGTGCTGGTGGAGAATTTCATGGAATCCTACCACCACCTCGGTGCCCATCGCAAAACCCTCCAACTCCTCATGCCGGCGAAAAACACCTGGACCGAACAGGAACACCGCCGCTTCGTGCACTCGCATCTTCCCTATACCGCGGAGCACCAGGCATCGATCCGCGAGTCGCTCGCGAACAACGACGCGGCCACCGGTTTTCCCGTCATCAAGGGCTTGTCCGAAGACGGGCTCACGCATTGGCATCTCTATCTGGTGCATCCGTGTTTCCTGTTTTTCACCGGCCATGACTGCTGCGCCTGGTATCGGGTGGAACCTCTGGAAGCGGGGAAAATGAATCTCCACACCACGCTGTTAGTGCCCGGTGAAACCGCGGGTCGCCCGGATTTCCCGGAAATCCTGGAACAGGAAACCACCCGCCTGCTCGACTTTCATCTGGAGGATATGGAGGTCTGCTCCGCCGTGCAGCGCGGGCTCTCCTCGGCCGCATGGAAGCCGGGGCGGCTCAGCCATCTGGAAATGCCGGTGTGGTTGTTTCACCGCTACATCGCCGCGAGGGCGCGCGGTGTCTGGCCAACCGAGGACCGCCCGCCCGCGGCATCCCAGATGGAGGTTCCGGCATGATCGCGGGCGGCTGTCTCTGCGGCGCGGTGCGCTATCGGATCGCTGCGCCGCCGCGCTTCACGTCCTACTGCCACTGCGGGGACTGCCGCAAGGCCAGCGGCGCGCCGGTCGTAGTATGGACGTTTTTCCCGGCGGGATCTCTAACATGGATCCGGGGCGTACCACGGACGCTGGTTTTCGCAGCGCGAGAGCGGACCTTCTGCCCGGATTGCGGCACCCCGCTCACGTTTTTCGATCCCACCATTCCGGGTGAGTTCGAGGTCACGACATGCAGCCTTGATGACCCGGATTCCATGCCACCGATGGATCACAACTGGCTGGAAGACCGCCTTTCCTGGTTTGAAACCGCCGATTCACTGCCACGCCATGCCCGCTACACGACTTGAACCGAAACCCGCTTGGCTTGGCCGCTTCGTGCTGCTGGAACCGGCGGATTTCCGGATGGGTGCCGCCGAAAACGATCGCTTCGCGACCTCGTCGGAATTTCCTGTTAGATTAGTGGCGATCACCCGCCGTTTCGCGATCGGGGTGTTTCCCGTCACGGTGAATCAATGGAGTTTTCTCGGTGCGGACGGCCTTCCAATCACCCGCGTGTCGTGGCTTGCGATTCACGAGTGGCTTGCCGAAGCCCGCGAGAAATCCGGGCTTCCACTGCGCCTGCCATCGGAAGCCGAATGGGAATTCGCCGCCCGCGCGGGCTCGACGGATGGTTTTCCGGATGGCGGCACGCTCAACCACCGCCAGGCGAATTTCCTCCACGACGATTCCAAACAACGCGTCGGCCCCGGCCATCTGACGCCGCGCGGCACCTATCCGCCGAACCGTTTAGGTATCGAGGACATGCTTGGAAACGTCGCCGAGTGGACCGCCGATTCGTGGTGGGCCGATCTCGCGCGAGTCCCGGACGACGGCGGGTTCTATCAGAATGA
>JBGSUP010000491.1:0-9014 GCA_041753485.1 Akkermansiaceae bacterium | reverse complement strand
CCGGCTTTCTGGAGGATCGGCACGGTGATGCCGCCCTCCTGTTGGAGCAGGGCGAGCAGGACGTGGGCGCTTTTGAGTTCCGGATGGGCGGATTTCGAGGCGATCCCCTGTGCGGAATGCAGCGCCTCCTGCAATTTCTGGGTGATTTTTTCGAGTCCCATGACGTGTCGCTTCTGTTTGATAGAACCCTAGAACGCGCGTGACGGATTTCAACGGGGACTTGTTGGATTTTTCACGTTATCCGATCAGCCATTCCCATGCGATACCCGCCAGCACTAGCAAAACAATCAACGTCCCACAAACGAGGCAAACCAAGTATCTGGAGCGTCTGTCCATTCTGGAATGCCCTACGGCGGTCTTATTCTGAAGGTCTTCATAGCCCCTCCGTATCGCATCGACCAATTCTATGAGACCCCCGAACATGGGTTAAATCAGTCGATGATCCGGCGCATCGGGATCATGTTGGAGTACTCGAAACCCTGCTTTTTGAAAAATTCCTGGGACTCGGCACTCATGCGGTCGGTGAGCAGGGTGATGCGCTTGAATTGCTTCTTCCGGGCGAATTCCACCACGTAATCCACCAGCTTCGCCCCATAACCCTGGCCGCGGTGGTCGGGGTGGATCACGACGTCCTCCATCAGGATCACGAAGCCGCCGCGCGCGGTGGAAATGGTGAAGAGCAGGTTGACCATGCCGAAGATCTTGTCCTTGTTGCGAACCACGAAAATCCGGCCACGATTCGGTTGTTCGAGAATGAGGCGCAAGCCACGTTCCTGCACGGCGCGGTCCGGCGAGAAGTCCCCGGAGCGGGCGAACAGATCCATCACAAGCTCGGTGAGAGCCGGCAAATCCTCGATGGTCGCCGGCTCAACATGCGGAAGATCCTCTAATGCGGCCGATTTTTCGGTTTGGGATGTGCGATTCACCCGGAATGTGTGGCATGGATCCGCGGCGACGGCACGCAATTTTCCGCGGAGTGGAAAATTTGCCTTTCTGGAGCGCTCAATCGAGCAGGTCCGGGCGATTCCGTCGCGTGCGGGCCAGTGCGTTTTCCTCCTTCCATGCCTTGATTTTTCCGTGATGGCCGGAAACCAGCACCTCCGGAACGTGCAGTCCGCAGAACTCGATCGGCCTCGTGTATGCCGGGGCTTCCAGCAGATTCGGATCGGAAAATGATTCATCCGCAGGCGAGCGTTCGTCGCCCAGCGCCCCCGGCAGCAAGCGGATCACCGCATCGCAGAGCACGGCGGCAGCCAGTGCGCCATTGGTGAGAATGTAATCGCCGATGGAAATCTCCTCGTCCACCAGCGACTCGATCACCCGGTGATCCACGCCCTCATAATGGCCGCAGAGAATGAGCAAATGTTCCACCGTCGCCAATTCGCGGACCATCGCTTGTTTCAAAGGCTTCCCCTGCGGAGTCATCAGGATCACCCGTGTTTTCGCACCGCGCAAGGCCTCCACCGCGGCAAACAAGGGCTCCGGTTTCAGCAGCATTCCCTGCCCGCCTCCGCAAGGCGAGTCATCCACCCGCCGGTGTTTGTCCTCGGACCAATCGCGCAATTGATGGCCTGCCACCTCGACGATCCCCGCCGCGCGCGCCCGCTGGATCACCGAGTCGCTCAGCGGTGCCAAAGCCACTTCAGGAAACAAAGTCACAATATCAATCCGCATGCCCGAAACCCTACCCGCGCCTTCTCCTTTGCCAATCTCCTTCCTCAACACCGCTTACGGATTATGCGTGCGGCCGCACGCATAATCCGTATTTCCGAGCGCGCGATCGAGTGGCTTGGATGGACTGAAATCCTGGCATCACCTCACTTCTGACTTTGCCAGGTGTCCGGATTCCTGCTGAAAACCGGCATGCCGATATTTGAAAAAGCCCGCGAACTTGCGGTGATCCACTCTGCCGCCGCCGTGGTCGGCTGGGATCAGGAAACTTGCTTGCCGCCCGCCGCCACCGAGCACCGGGCCGTCCAGCTCGCCTGGCTGACATCCTGCGGCCACGAACTGGCGACCTCGGAGGCATGGCGGCGCGAGCTTGAGGCGGCGGAAACCGCGGATGCCGGCACCGATCCGCAACTCAGCGCCAATCTCCGCGAACTGCGCCGCGAGTTCGACCGCGCCACCAAGCTCCCAGTCGAGCTCGTTGCCCGTGAATCCAAGGTCTGTTCGCTGGCCAAACACGCTTGGGCCGATGCCCGCAAACCCGCGGATTTTTCCTCTTTTGCTCCGCATCTGGAAAAGTTGTTGGAAATCGCCCGCGAGAAGGCGGAACTCTGGGGATATTCCGGCGAATCTTATGACGCCTTGCTCGAAGCCCACGAACGCGGGACCTCGACCGCCGCCGTGGCCGGACTGTTTGATGCGATGACGCCCGCCCTGCGCGAAACCGCCGCGAAGGCCGTGGAAAAATCCGTCGCCCGCGCTGCCACCTTGCCGCCCGGCCCCTATCCGATCAAGGCCCAGCAACAGTTCAACACACACATCGCGGAGGCCATTGGCTTTGATTTTCAAGCAGGCCGCATCGATACCACCACCCACCCGTTCTGCACCACGCTCGGCCCGCGCGATGTGCGGCTGACCACGCGCTACGACGAGGCGGATTTCACCTCCTCGCTCTTCGGTGTGCTGCACGAGGCTGGCCATGGCATGTATGAGCAGGGACTGCCCGCCGCTGATTTCGGCCTGCCATCGGGCTCCGCCGTCTCGTTAGGCATCCACGAATCGCAGAGCCGATTGTGGGAAAACCATGTCGGCCGCTCACGGGCCTTCTGGAACCGCTGGTATCCGATGGCTCAGGAAATTTTTCCGCAACTTGTCGGTTTCCCGTTAGATGGCTTCCTCGCTTTCCTCTGGCGCGCCCGGTTTTCGCAGGTCCGCGTGGAGGCGGACGAGGCGACCTACGACCTTCACATCCTCCTGCGCTTCGGCTTGGAGCGGCGTTTGCTCAATGGAAGCCTCGCCGTGGCCGACGTGCCGGCCGCGTGGAACGAGGGTTTCCGTGAGTTGTTTGGATTCACCCCGGAAAACGATGCGGTCGGCTGCCTCCAGGACATCCATTGGGCGATGGGCGGTCTCGGCTACTTTGCCACCTACACGCTCGGCAATATCAACGCCGCGCAACTTTTCGCCGCCGCACGGAAAGATCCGGTCATCGCCGCCGCCACTGATCAGGCCGACTATGCCCCGCTGCTTTCCTGGCTCCGCAAAAACGTCCACGCCCACGGCGGCACTCTTGATCCTGCGGATCTCATGATGGCGGCCACCGGCAGTCGTCCGTCCACTGCGGACTATCTCAGGCACCTGCAAATCCGCTATCTTTAACCAGCCTTGGTGCGGGACTTGGATCACTCCACTCGGGTCTCGTCAAGCCAGCCAAGCGCCCTGACGCGGGCAGAGCTGCGGGCATGCGGCTGATCGCGCGCATTCCGGGGCTCAATCTGGGCAAGTCAGGACACAACAAAGCCCGTGGTGCATGAGGCGCAATCCACGGGCTGATTGTTCGATCAAACAGACTGACTGGAGGTCAGTATTTCTGAGTGCGGACGTGTTGGAAATGGGTTTCGAAGCCGAGTTCCGGCGGAAACTCGGAGAGGCCGTCGTGCACGTTCATCTCGATGCGGTTGTCCTCGCCACAGCGTTCATACGGGGGCTTGAAGGTGCCGCGATAGGTGGGGCAGGTGAAGGTGAACAGCTCATAGAAACCGTAACCAAGACGGCGGAATGCGCGGTGGGTTCCGTCCACGGCCCCATAGGTCCAGCCCGCCTTGCGGCCGTAGCCATCGTTCTTGCGGACGATTTGCTCGGGGATCTCGATGGCACCGTAGATAATGTTGCTGAGCGCACGGCCAAGCTTGCGGGTGGAGGTATAGGTGGATCCGGGAGGCGCATGAATATCGGCTGCGACAAAACCGGAAAGGGCGGCGAATGCGGTGGCGATGACCAAGAGTTTTTTCATGCTGCGGAGAGGTTAATAATCATGTTCCCTGCTTGGCAACGGGAATTTTCGGAATTTTCGGCGAATCCGGGAAACATCAGGGACTTTTCCCGATTTCGAGCATGATTGCCGAACAGGGAGCGAGTTCGGGCAGGGGCAGTCCCCCGTTTTCGAGAGAGCTGCGGCTCGCAGAACCGGACCATGGCGAGTCGAGCCGGTCGGTGAACGTCCAGACTTCCGATCCGCTGAGGCCGAGGAACATTTGGGCGTCATGGGGGATGCGTATTTTGAGACCGCGCAAGGTCTCGGAGCCATGGAAATTGGCCGCGACCAGAAAGGCCTGGCCGGACTTGGTGTCGCGGCGGAGGAAAGCATAGAGCCAATGACCTGAAGCGCTCTCCTCCCCCACCCTGCCAAAATCAGGATTTTGCTTGTTGGCGTGGTTGAGACCGTAGAACTCGCCCGCGGTGAAGGCGCGCGCGCGGGTGGTGCGGATGAGTTTGCCATACCACTCGCGCAGCGATCGCTGCTCATCTGAGAGCCGCCCGCCATCGAATTTGCCGCCATTCACCCACTTGGTGAACTCGGGCATCGACCAGTAATCGAAGATCGTCGTGCGCGCGTCATCACCGCCAAAGCCCTCGGCGCCTGCGGCGGGTTCACCGACTTCCTGGCCGTGATAAAGCATCACCGGACCGCGGCCCATCGCGAACAGCACGGCCGAGACCGGCTTGCCCACGTTCATGCCGAGGCCGCCCCATTCCTTCGGGCTTGCGAGGCGGACTTCATCGTGGTTCTCAGCGTAGCGCAGCGAGCGGTGGAAACGCTTGCCGGTGAAGGTGAGCGGATCGAGGTCGTTGGCCCACTTTCCCCCGTCGTAGAGTCCCTCCAACACATCGTAAACCGGATCGTCATAGACCGCGTCGAAGCCGCAGGCGATGAGTTCGTCCAGCACGTGGCCGTCGGTGAGCTTCGCGGGGTCGTTGTCATAGGCCTCGGCGCAGAAAAACGCTCCCGGATCGCGCGCACGGCAGCGTTTCACGACCCAGCGCCAGAACTCCATGGGCACCATGTGGGCCATGTCGACGCGGAATCCATCCACGCCCATGGCCTGCCAATGGGCGAGGATCTCGTCCATGGTGCGCCAGGTTTTGGGAACCCCGGAGGGCGCAGCATCCGGACCCGGAAGTTGCGAGGTGTCACGCCCGGTGGTGAAATCGTGGCCGTAGTTGAGCTTCACCGTTTCATACCAATCGTGGATCGACGGTTGCCAGGAAACGACGTTGTTGCCGGTGACGCGGCCGAATTCCGTTTCCGGCTTGAAAAGCCCGTCACAGCCGGGCTTCCCGGCGGTCGGCAGCTTGAGCGGCGGTCCACCGCCCGGATGATCGCCTTGCAGATAGAAAAAGTGGTTGTCGCGAGAGAAAAACACCCCGCGATCATCGCCCTCGCCGAACGAGAGTTCCGGGCGGACATCCGACTGATAGGAGCGCGCCACGTGATTGGGCACGAAATCGATGATGACCTTCATGCCATGATTCTTGCAGCGTTCGAGCAAGGCCTTGAATTCATCGAGCCGTCCCGCGGGATTCACCGCGTAGTCCGGGCAGACATCGAAGTAATCCTTGATCGCGTAGGGACTGCCGGCGATTCCCTTCAAAATGTCGGGATCGTCGGCCGGGCGTTGGGGGTGGGCGGTGCCGCTCGCCTGCTCCAGCACGCCGGTAAGCCACAGATGGGTGAAGCCCATTTCTTTGAGGGATTCCAACGCGCCGGGCGTGATATCCGCGAACTTTCCGCAACCGTTCTCCGCAAGTGTTCCGTTAGGTTTCCGGGTCTCGTTGGTATTGCCGAAGGTCCGTACCATGAGTTGGTAAATCACGGGGCGGTGCTTCTGCTCGGCGCGGCAGTTGATACTCATTGCGGCGAGCAAAACACCGGAAAGCAGCATTTGCCAAGTCATGGTTCGGGCTGGGATCAAGGATTTCAATGCCCGCCTCCTGCCGGAATGCCAACCTTGCCGCCGTGATAGTCCACCCGGAAGGTCACGACGGAGGCGATCGCCAGACAAACGCCGCCGGTGAGGATCGCCATCATCGAATCACCGCCAAAGACGCTGCCGACCAAGGGGCCCATGATCAGCGCGACGAGCACTTGCGGAATGACGATGAAGAAATTGAAGACGCCCATGTAGAACCCCATTTTCGCTGCGGGAATGGCCGAGGAAAGCATCGCGTAGGGCATCGAGAGGATCGAAGCCCAGGCGATGCCCACCGCGACCATCGCGCCGAGCAGTGCGTATTGATCCGTGATGAAGCGGGCGGAGACCAGTCCCAGCGCTCCGATCATGAGGCAGACGATGTGAATCGTTTTCGCCGAAACCGAGCGGGCGATGAACAGCAGCACGAAGGAAAACACAAAACAGACGAGATTGTAGGTCGCGAAACAAATGCCGGTCCACGCGCCGGCGGTCTCGATGACCTTGCTCCATGCCGCCTCATCCGCCGGATTGCCGCCGAAAATCTGGCGGGCCGTGGCCGGCGTCCAATAAATCCACATGCAGAACAGCGCGATCCAGGTGAAAAACTGCACCACGGCAAGTTGGCGCATGGTTTTCGGCATCGAGGCCAGACCATGGACGAGTTCACTCAGGAATCCGCCGAGTCCCTTCGAACGCTCCTTCATCTTCAGGAACTCCGCCATGTCCTCCGGCGGATACTCGGGTGTGGTGAAAATCGTGTAAAGCACCGCGACAAACAGCGCCACCGCTCCCGTGTGAAACGAAATGATCACCGCAGTCGGGATTTTCCCGCCGCCCGACGCGCCGGATTCCACGCCAAACCAATTCGTGAGCATCCACGGCATCGCCGATGCCACCACCGCGCCAAGACCGATGAACAGGCTCTGAACCGAGAAGCCCGTCGGCCGCTGCTCCGCAGGCAGCTTGTCGGCCACAAAGGCGCGGAACGGCTCCATGGTGATGTTGATCGAGGCATCGAGAATCCACAGCAGCCCGACGGCCATCCACAGCACCGAGGAATGCGGCATCGCCACCAGCGCCAGCGACGCGAGAATCGCACCGAGCAAAAAATAGGGACGCCGGCGGCCCAATCCCGTCCACGTCCGGTCGCTCAGGTAGCCGACCACCGGTTGGATGATCAGACCGGTCAGCGGGGCGGCGATCCACAACAGCGACAACTCGTCCTCCTTCGCGCCGAGAAACGAATAGATCGACGACATGTTGGCCATCTGCAGGCCCCATCCGAACTGGATGCCGAGGAAACCGAAGGACATGTTCCAGATCTGCCAGAACGAGAGACGGGGTTTTTCATTCATGATCGCGCGGGCTTTTGGACGGGTGGAAGCTAACACGCGCCGCCACCCGTCCGGCAAGCACCACTATGCGGATGGAAACTTTACTTAAACCATCGCCCGGAAGCGACATCTCAAGGCTGGCGCTTGCGTTCCTCGCGAATCACCGCCAGTGCGTCATACACCGCGAAGACCATCACCATGCAGGTCAGCGCCGCACACCCACTCCACCAGAGCAGGAAGCGCCATGGATTCGCGGCCAGCCAGCCATCGATCCACCACAGCCCCGCCGCCATCACAAGCAAGGCGGCGAGCAACAGGCGGCCGATCACCTTGCGCCTTGCCGCGCGGTCGTGAAGGATCGCCCGGGCGATTCCCTTGCACTCGTTCCATCCGGTCTTGCCTGCCGCCATGCTCCCAGTCCACCCCGGCGGCGGCCGGCTTCCAAGCGGGAAATTGCCAGCTAGTTTCCCAAACCGGTGCTTTTCCCATCGCCACCGCGATGGCCCGATGATACACGAAATCCATGGATCGCAGACGTTTCCTCACCCTCTCCGCAGCGGCGGCATCCGCCAACCAGGCCCGGGCGCAGTCCGCAGTGGCCGGCGAGAAACCGCTTCTTTCCCTTGGCCTGATCACCGATGTGCAGTATGCCGACGCCGACCCTGAGGGCGAACGCCACTTCCGCACATCGATCCCGAAATTGAAGACCGCAGCCGCGGATCTCGCGCGGGAGAATCTCCCCTTCACCCTGCATCTTGGCGATGTGATTGATCGTGACTTCAAATCGTTTGCGGCAATCATGCCGCACTTCGAGGGGCTCGGCCACCCGGTCCGCCATTTGTTGGGGAACCACGATTTCAGCGTCAAGGATGAGGAAAAAAACAAGGTGGCCGGCACGCTCGGAATGCCGGCGGACCATTACGCCTTCTCCGCCGCCGGTGTGCGCTTCGTGATGCTCGATACGAATGAGGTCTCCAGTTACAAACATCCGGCCGGCAGCGAGGCAGACCGCAAGGCGGCGGACGAGTTGCAGCGGCTGACCGCGGGAGGCAGCACCCATGCCAAACCATGGAACGGCGGCATCTCCAGCGATCAACTCGCATGGCTCGAGAAGGAACTTGCCGCCGCCGACTCGGCGAAGGAACCGGTCATCGTCTGCAGCCACCATCCACTCCTGCCGGAGGATGACCACCGGGCGTGGAACAACCGCGAGATCCTCGCCGTAATCACGCATCACTCCTCGGTGCGCGCCTGTTTCTGCGGCCACTTTCATGCGGGGGCGGAATTCATCTCCAAGGGCATTCCTTTCATCACCTTCAAATCCCTGCTGCATGAACCGGAACTCACCGCCTACGCCGTGGTCCGCTTGTTCAAGAATCGCCTTGTGATCGAAGGCCGCGGGCGCGAGATGTCCCGGGAAATTCCACTGCCGTAAATCGCAGGTTTCCCCGGAATCCGCAAAATGCGCAGATTTAGGCAAATCAGGCGAAGCCATTAAGGACTCCCGGGTCTTCAATTCGCACCGTGATCAACACCACCGCCCCGCAGGAACCGGCCGGCATGCCTGGCATGGACCACTACGATTTCGATGATCGTCCGTTCCTCGTCTTCTGGGAAATCACACGCTCCTGCGCCCTTGCGTGCAGCCATTGCCGGGCTGAGGCGCAGCCACACCGCCACCCGCAAGAACTCGATTCCGCCCAGTCGCTGCGCCTGATCCGCCAGTTCGCGGACTGGAAACCGCCGATGCTCATTCTCA
>JBGSUP010000490.1:0-10334 GCA_041753485.1 Akkermansiaceae bacterium | reverse complement strand
CGGCCGGCACATCGGCAGGCGGCGGGGCGACCGGTTCGATCAATGAGTCTGCGGGAGTCTGGGCGCAGAGCGATCCGGCAATCCAGAGGGCTGCCGGGAAGGTGATGAAGCTTGTGATTTTCATGGTGAGTCTGGTTGGCGGTTCTGGAATTGGAATCAGTCGATTGCAGGCATGCTTCCATCGAGGTCGATGGGTGCGTTCGGGCGGTCGGCCACCATTCCCGGGGCGCTGATGCCACGGGTTCCGGGAGTCATGCCGACGGGCAGGAGCGCGAGAGAGAGCTTGGCGGTCTCGCCATTTTCAAGGTTGCGGAATTCGATGTGGCGGGAACTGACCGCGGCGATCTCGACGTTGATGTTCCGGCCGCGGAAAGAGAGCGGGATCCGATCGCCTTGCTTGAGGGAGCGGGTTCCGATGAGAAAACGTTTCTCACCCGGCATGATCGTGGTCACCTTGATGAGGCGGATGATGTCGGAAAAGGGCGTTGCCTGGATCGGTGCGGCACGGCGCGTGGTCGCGGCGACGCTGGGTTTCATGATTGGTTTGGCGTCGGGATCCTGGTATTGGCCGAAGGGATCGGTTTCGCGCTTGCGGATCGAAAGCATGGCGGTGAGGGTCTCGACGTAAGCCGGCAGTTCCGCGGCCCCGATGTGGCGGGAGGGCGAATTGCTTGAAGGACTTTTCTGCGGTGTCGCCGCCGTGGCGGCGGGGCTCTGCTTGTGGCTTTCCGGCGTTGCGGGAGGAGCCTGCGCGGCAGCCGGTTTGGATCCGAAACTGGCGGCGGACTGGGCATGGAGCGGAAGGGCTGCCAGCATGCAGAGCAGAGCAGCGCACCGCGCTGCGGGGATGCGGATGGGGTGCTGTGGGATGGTGCGTTTGGCGGTGAGCTTCATGATCGGGTGTGGAAGATGCGGGCGGGACGCCCGCGCTCCGTTAGTTTTCCCAGGCGGTGTAGGTGACTTGGAAGTTGAGCAGGGACGACTGGGTGGAATTGGGGTCCATGCGCAGTTCCTGGAGTTGGAGTTGGGGCATGCGGGTTTCGAGCGCCAGGAACGCGCGCTGCAGGGTGCGGAAGGTGCCACGGAAGGCGATCCGGATTTGTGAGGAGTTCTGGGCGGAGACGGTGCCGAAGCCACCTTTGCCGCTGGGGCGCTCGAAGGCGGTCTGTTGGATTTCCTTGCTGGGCAGGCTGTCGGAAATTTCGCGCAGGTTGGTGGCGACGGCGCTGGCGGTTTCCTCGGAGAGTTGTGCGTGCCAGCGGTCGAGGTGCTGGCGTTCGCGCGCGACCAGGGTTTCAATTTCGATGGCTCCCATGCGGCCTTGTTCGTAGCTCGTGTAGTTGCGTTGCTTGTTGTCGAAGGAGGCGGCCATTTTGGACTTGAGGAACGAGCCTGCAGCGATGACGACAGCCGCAATCAGGACCGGTACGACGATCCCGAACAAGGTGATGGATTGGCGGTAGAGATGCATGGGAAGAAAATTCTTAATTCTGAATTTCGGATCGGAGGATCAATGGAGGTTTTCTTCTGTTCGTTTCGGATTTAAAAATCAGTGCTTGGTGCTTTCGATCACGGTGCTTTCGGCACCATGACGGCGATGGGATCGGTGGCTTCAAAGCGCTGGGTGATGGTCAGATCGAAGGTGAAGGGGTAAGTGGATTCATCGGAGATGGCGGCTTCTTCGAGGGGAATGGGTTTGAAGCTGCCGTTCTCCTGAGTGCGGACATTCACCGAGATGCTGCGGTTGCCGATGTTCGGATTGAAGGCGGGGTTGGCTGTGACCCGGGCGATTTCGTTGAAGTGGGCTGAAATGCCCTCACGGGTGTTGAGGGTGTTGAGGTAGTCGAGCGCTTCGTCGCGGGCGTAGCCGGTGATTTTCCATTCCTTGGTGAAGCCTGCTTTGGCCTGGCCGGGCGTGCTGTCGGGTTTGGCGGAGTGGGAGTAGGTTTTGACCAGCATGCCACCATTTTCGGGGAACATCCGGGCCAAGGCCTCCATCGCGACCCAAGCCTTGGAGCGGTCTTCAAGCAGGTTGTTCCAGTGATCGGCCGTCTGGCGCTCGGTCGTAAGTTTGGCGAGCCGGCTTTTGATGGCTCCAGCCTCGGCAGGATCGAAGGCCCATTCCGGACGGCGGATCAGGTCGGTGGCACCGAGAACGAAATAGGCGAGGCAGAGCACGGTGATGGCAAACACGGCGACGCGGGAAAGCCGGAGCATCCGCAGCAACTTCATCTCGGAGCGGTCCGGATAGATCTCGACGATCTCCTTGGGGATCGGCAGGAAGTTCTGGAGCGCCCACTTGTCGTCCCGCAGGATGGTGAAGGTGTGACTGGTGGTCGTGGGATTTGGCGCGGCCGCAGGGGCGGCGCTGATGAAGGCCTCCGGGCACCAGTCGGGAATGCCATCCGCAGTGGGGGTTCGCAGCGTTTCGACCCGGCTGGAGGTGAAGCCAAGGCGCAGGTTTGCCTCCAGCGAGGTATCCACCGCCTCGCCGAGCGGGACCAGGAAGATGTCGGGATCCAGGAATTCGAGCGACGCGCTGGTGGTGGTGAGCGCGTTGCGGAGATTGTTGGCGCGGCGGACGCCGCGGTGCTGAAGAGTGCGGATCAGACGCAGATCCGCGTGTTCATTGAAGAAGGCCAGCACGGTGAACCACGAGTATTGGAGAATCGCGACAAAGGGCTTGCCAGGCGTCGGCTGGACGGTTTGGCACAAGCCCATGATGGCCACCAACGGGGCGCTGAGGGCTTGGGTGATGATCGGGAAGCTTTCCTTTTCGCTGGTTTGGCGGAAGGTTTCCAGCAGAGCGGCACGCTGGCGGGTGAGCGTGACGGTGGTGCCGATCACCTCGCTTCCGGCGGCGGGGTAAGGAACCACGCGCCAGGAAGCCTGGCTGGCGAGAATCGATGCGTCCTCGAGAATGGAGGCCGGGTCGCTGACGGCGCTGTCTCGCAGATCGGGCAGGGCGGCCGGATTGTCGAGCTCGGGCTTGAGCTCGGTGGTCGCGAATTCATCCGCGATGTGGAGAATCACCCCGAGTGAGGTGGCGTTGGCGGCGCGGGTGGTTTTCAGGATCTCCGCGATGACGGATTCGAGTTTCGCGGGCTCGTCGAGGATGGCGTCCGAGAGCGCGGGACCGGCGGACCAATGGTCTTTTTTCCGGTCGAAGTAGAAGGTGGTGATGCCGGGACCGTCCGGGCGGATGTGGAGCTGGAAGTTCAGCTCAAGCGCGTCCTGATACCAAGCGGGATTGCTGGCACGGGTGGTGTTGCGCAGGATCGAACAAGCCTGGCGGAACTGCTGCAGGACATTGAGGGATGCCGGATGTTGGAACGTGGCCAAGGGAATGGAAAAGGTAAGGGTGCATGGCGGACTGGGGGGCGGTTCCGTGAGAAACGATCAGGTTTGGGGAAACGGCCCGCCCGCCAGTGGCGGGCGGACCGTGGATTGTCAGGATCTCCTCATGGGGAGATCACGATGGATTTCACCATTCGGCGGTGGTGGTGGTGTCCGGATCATAGTCGGCGGCAGTGGCGTCGCCGGTGTAGGTCCGGGTCAGATACAGCGTGCCGATGGCAGGTACCACGGCAAGATAGCCGTAGGCGATGCCGGTGGTCGGCGGGCTGACCGTGTTCAGATACTTGCCGGTGCCGACGATTTCGCCGTTAAGCAAGGCATCACCAATGCTGAGAGCGCGGACATTCGCGTGAGCACGCACGGCTTGTTGCACGTTGCGGATGTTCAGGATGTTCGCGGCACGGTCCGAACCCTTCTTCCAGGCGCGTGCGCCGATGAAGAGGATCGAGATGAGGGAGAGCAAGACGAGGATGACGACCGTCAGTTCGAGGAGGGTCATGCCGGACTTGCGCTTCATGGACAGGGTGTTGTTCAGTTTCATCGTGTGTGTTTCTGTTTTGATGTTTGGGTGTGTGGCTGTTTCAGCATTCGGAACCGGATCACCATTCGGCGGTGGTGGTGGTGTCCGGATCGTAATCGGCGGCAGTGGCGTCGCCGGTATAGGTCCGGGTCAGATACAGCGTGCCGATGGCAGGCACCACGGCAAGATAGCCGTAGGCGATGCCGGTGGTCGGCGGGTTGACCGAGTTCAGATACTTGCCGGTGCCGACGATTTCGCCGTTAAGCAAGGCATCGCCAATATTGAGGGCGCGGACATTCGCGTGAGCACGCACGGCTTGTTGCACGTTGCGGATGTTCAGAATGTTCGCGGCACGGTCCGAACCCTTCTTCCAGGCGCGTGCGCCGATGAAGAGGATCGAGATGAGGGAGAGCAAGACGAGGATGACGACCGTCAGTTCGAGGAGGGTCATACCGGACTTGCGCTTCATGGACAGGGTGTTGTTCAGTTTCATAGTGTGTGTGTTTCTATTTTTATGTTTGGGTGTGTTGTCATTTTTGTCAGATTGAGACCGCTTGGCGATTTGGAAGGATTCTGAGTTCTTCGGGGTCGTTGGGCGGGCTCGGAAAGTTGAAGAAGTGAGCAGTGAGCAGTGAGCAGTGAGCAGTGAGCAGTGAGCAGTGGAAGAGAAGTTGAAGAAGTGAGCGGTGAGCGGAGGAAGAAGCGGGTGGTGAAAGTGTGGTGATTGGTCTTTTCTGATCACTGATCACTGATCACTCGGCACTTCTTCTACATCTCGTCATCATTCTTGTTCATGCGGGCGTTGATGAAGGTTTCGGGAGTGATGAGGCCTTGGTTGACGAGGCGTTTGAGGTTGTTGTCCCACTCGATGTTTCCGGCTCGGCGGATGACATCCTCGAGCGAGCGGGCGCCGCCGTCGTAGTTGGCGATGGCGGAGGAGACGGCGTCGTCGTTGTTTTGGAGGAATTCGTAGGTGAGCACGCGGCGCTGGACGCCGTTGAGCAGGCCCTGGGAGTGGATGAAAATGAGGATTTCCGAGAGCCGGCTAAGCACCGCCGAGTGGGAATCCTTCGGATAGAGTTCGAGGATCCGGCCGATGGTTTTCACGGCGCCGGTGGTGTGCAGGGTGGAGAGCACGAGGTGACCGGTCTGGGCGGCTTCCATGCAGGTTTCCATGGCCTCGCGATCCCGGATTTCCCCGAGCAGGATGATGTGCGGGGCTTTGCGCAGCACGTCCTTGAGGCCCTGGCGGTAGGAGTGGACGTCGCGGCCGACCTCCTGCTGGGTGACGATGGAGGGCGAGGGAACGCGGTGGCCCGGAAACTCGGGATCATCCATGTCGTCGGGATATTGATACTCGATGGGATCCTCGACGGTGACGATGTGCTTGGGATGGTGGCGGCGGCACCAGTCGATGAGCGAGGCGAGGGTGGTGGACTTGCCGGAGCCGGTTGGGCCGGTGACAAGGCAGAGGCCGGCGCGTTTGAGCACGCAGTGGCGCAGGGTGTCGGTGGTGTCCGGATCAATGCCGAGGCCTTCGAGCTCGGGAATGAAATCGTTGAGGATGCGGCAGGTGATGCCAAGCCCGGAGGAACTCAGGTGGGCCTGGATCCGGAGGCGTCCGGAGCGCTCGCCATTGTCTCCCATCGGGATGCCATCGCAGGAGAAATCGGCCACTCGGCGCTCGGCGAAATCGGCGATGGCAAGGCGGATTTTCTCATCCACGCGCTGGTCCATCGCCTGGTCCTGGCCGAAACCATGGCTGCCGCTCTCGCGGTTGGTGATGAGTTCCTTGAGAATCCCGTCCATGTTGGAGGGCGAGAGGATTCCGAGGTGCTCGAGTTTCTCCATGCCCTTATTGGTATGGATGTAAACCGGGCGCGAGGCACGCATCTGGATGTCCGAGACGCGCAGCTCGCGGCAGACGCGGAAGATAATCCCTAACAAATCCCTGCCGCTCATGCCCGGTCCGAAACGCGCCGGTCCGGCCGCCGGAGCATGGCCCGGAAGTGGAGGAGGTTCGAGAGTTGGAGGAGCGGAGATCATCAATTCAAAATTCTAGTTGGCGACTTGGGTCGGATGCGCTTTGCCTTCAAAGCGGGCGATGGCGCCTTCGGCGGCCTCGCGGAACTTGCAGATGAAGTGGAAGCGTTCGTCGCACTCGGCGATGCGCTGGGGCGAGAGCAACTCCCAGTTTTTCGATTGGTCCCATTCCTGGGCGATGGCGACGTAGCGGCCGATGCAGTGATCGAGCAGGCCAAGGTATTGACGCATTTGCGCGGTGGTGAACCTGGGCTCGGCATTCTGTCGGTCATTGAACATCAGTTCCAGGATGTTTGAGGCGGCGGCGGCGGCGGTGAGGGCCGGGCGTGGATCGTTTTGCTGCTTGAGGCAGTATTGGATGGTTTCCTCGGCGAGTTTGGCGGCGGATGGCGTGAGCTCCGGGCGGGTGCCGAGTTGCGGCTCGGTGAGGAAGAAGTGCAGCGAGTTGTAATTCGCATAGTGCGAGCGATCGAGCTGATAGGCGAAGCGGAGTTTGTCCTCGACCTGGCGGCGCAGGTAGCGCTTGTGCGCCTCGCTGGCGGACTTCGGATTGGTGCGCAGGACCGTGGCCTTTTCAAGCGAGGTCAGCAGACTCTCAAAACTGTTTCCAGAGGCGGTCCCGGATTTCGAGGGCTTGCAGGAATCGCAATTCTCACCGTCGGCATGTTGGTGGGCGCGGTCGCCTCCCCACGCACCATGGAAGTGGGTGTCGATGGGGCCTTGCATGGCCATGGCGAAGACCTCGCCGTAGGGGCTGCCGTTGATTCCCAGTGGGTTGAGCGGTGCGTTCAGATCCGGGTTGGCCATCAGCGGGCGTCCGGCAAACGCCCACGCAAGCACGCCCGAGCTGATGAGGCCGGTGCTGACTGCGATGGAGGCAAGGCGGGACATGATGAGGTAAAAGCTGAAATTCTGAAAGCTGAGATGCTGAAATATGAGATAAGTCAGGCGGAGAGTCTGGTGCGGAAGCAGAGGCGGGAGATGCCGGTGTAAACGGCGAGGATGGCGGCGAAATAGAGCGTCATCATCCAGAACGCCTCGGTGGGCAGGGCACCGGTCTTGAAATAGAGGCGCTGGGTGAGATCGGCGAAGCGGTAGTGCGGGGAAAAGACCCACAGGCTGCGGAGGATCGGATTGGCCTCCAGTTTCAGCATTTGGTCGAGGTAGCCGACGCCATAGAGACCATACAGGGTGATGAACAAGGTGACGGCGAAACCGGTGATGCCACCGAAGCGCGAGGCCAGCGCCGTGGCCAGCGCCAGCAAGGGCGCGATGACCAGCAGGAACAGCGCGGCATATTGGGCATTGAGAACCCACCACATCGAGTGTTCGACCGGATCGGCCGGAGCGGCGGCGAATTGGCAGATCAAGGCGGTGATCAGCGTGAGCGGCGCGATGAAACAAAAGACAGCCAGCCAAATTTCAAAAAGTTGCCGGGTGGCCGGGACGCCGGTAGTGAGAAAATATTCACCGATGCCAGATTTGGCGTTGGTTTCGCCTTCGCGGGCGGCGGTGAAGAGTCCCCAGACGAGGGAGCAGATCCAGAGCGTGTTCCATGCGGCGAGGATGCGTGCCGGCTGGACCAGCAGGGGTTTCTCCGTAGCGCTGGAAATGAGCGGCAGCACGAAAGGCAGGCAGATCACCGCAAATGCGCAGATCGCCCAGGCCTTGCGCTGGAAAATCGTGGCGAATGTGAGGCGGAAGAGTCTCATGGCGTGTCAGTTGAGAAGATTCTTGAGCTGGCTCCAGGTTTGGCCGCCGCCCATGAGATGGCGGGCGGATTTACCCTCGATCATGAGCGCGCTGGGCATCTCCATGGAGTCATAATCCGGATGGCAGCTCACCAGACGCAGGACATTGGCAGCGGACTCGTGCCAGATTTCCTCGAATACCTGACGGGCGAAGGCGTCGAGACCGCTGAACGGCTCGTCGAGCAGCAGGATGTTGCCACGGTCGGATTTCACTGCAAACTCGGCGGCGATCAGGTTGGTTTTGCGGCGGTTGCCGGTGGAAAGGCGGCCGTATGGCTTCTTCACATCGAGCTCGATGCGGGCCGCGAGATCGAGGGCTTCCCCGAGGCGCGCTTTCGGCAGCAGGGTGCGGAAAATCATTGCCGGGCTGATTTCGGGATCGAAGCGGAGATCTTCCGGCAGGTATTGCATGAAGCCTTCCGTGCGGAAATTTCCGGCCACGGGTCTCAAAGTCCGGGCCAGCGTGCGCAGCAGCGTGGTTTTACCACGGCCGTTGCGGGCCAGCAGAAAATGGGTGCCTCCGGCGAGGCGGACCGACTCGCCGAATCTGGCGAGCGGGGCTCCGTAGCCAATCTCCAGACCGGGGTCGAGATGAATGGATGGGACTTGGTATGACATCGTTTTGAATTTCGATTTCGTCGCTGGTTCTAGTGGATTTCGCCAAGTGATCAAGAAAAATTAAATATCAGCTTCGCGAATCTTTCTGACATCTAGGAAAATCTTGGGGACTTGGCAATCTTTTTTTGAACATTTTCAGGACATGGCTGTCAATTTTTTAGGATTTCTGAGTCCAGCCCGGCCCGAAACCCTTGATTTGTTAGGGATTCAGGCGTGTCGGGACGATTTCTGGGGATGGGAAAAATTTTCCGCGTGACGGGGCATGGCAGGCATGTAGAACCGCCGCAGCGGATGAAATCGGGCACATTGACTTACCAACAGGCCGGGGTGGATACGCGCAAAGCGGCCGCGCTGGTGGTGGATATCGGCACTCACGTGCGCAGGACCCAGCAAACCCGCAAATTGTGGGGGGCTTTCGGCCTGTTTGCGGCGTGTTATGACCTTAGCAACTACCGGGAGCCGGTGATCGTGACCGGCTGCGACGGAGTCGGCACCAAGCTGGAACTGCTCTTGGACCACGATTTGCTCGAAACCGCCGGCAAGGACCTGGTGGCGATGAGCGTGAACGACATTCTCACAACCGGCGGCGATCCGCTGCTGTTTCTCGATTATATCGGCATTGCCGCGCTGCATGACGATAAAATCACCCGCCTGATCGCCGGTATGGCGGACTACCTGGAGGCCTGCGATTGCATCCTTGCCGGGGGCGAAACCGCCGAAATGCCCGGCATCGTCCCTGCGGACGTCATCGAGCTCGCCGGTTTCTGTATCGGCTGCGCCGAAAAGCCGGATCTGATCGATCCCACGACCGTGGCGGTTGGCGACGTGCTGATCGGCTACGCCTCGGACAGCATCCACGCCAACGGCTGGTCCCTGGTGCGGCGAGTGCTCAACGAGTTTCCGGGAGAATTCAGCTCCGCCGAGCTCTCCGCCTGGTTGAACCCCACCCGGCTTTACCACGATGTGACCGGTGATCTCAAAAAATCCGGCGTCAAGCCCAAGGCCATGTCGCACATCACCGGCGGCGGTCTCCCGGAAAACCTTGAGCGCCTGTTCCGCGGCATGGGCGCCGATCTGGAAATCCCGCGCTGGGAGCTTCCCGGCATCGACAAGCTTCTCTCCCATGTGGACGCGCAGGACCGCTTCCACACCTTCAACATGGGCATCGGCTGGGTGGCAATCGTCGCCCGGGCGGATGTCGAGGCCGCGCTCAAGGCGGGGCCCGGTGGCCACGTCATCGGCCGGATGGTTCCTGAAGAGGGCGTCCGGGTCCGCGTGACAGGCGAGTAATGCCACGATTTTAAGCAACCATGAGCGATTTCCTCAAGCACGAATGCGGAATCGCGGCGGTGCGGTTGCGCAAGCCCCTCGCTTATTTTCACGACCGCTATGGCACCTGCCTGTGGGGGCTCAACAAGTTGTTCCTGCTGATGGAAAAGCAGCACAACCGCGGCCAGGACGGCACCGGCATCGGCTGCGTGAAACTTAACATGCCGATCGGCCAGCCTTACGTCTATCGCCGCCGCGGGATCGAAAAGGACGCGCTCGCCGAGATTTTCCGCAAAGAAATCAAAAATTACTACAAAATGTCCCGCAAGGGCGTCATGAACCACCATGACCCCGAAAGTGTGAAAAAACACTTCGACTTCGGCGGCGAAATCCTCATCGGCCACCTGCGCTACGGCACTTCCGGCGAATTCGACGAAGGCTCGTGCCACCCCTACCTCCGCCGCAGCAACTGGCCGACGCGCACGCTCATGGTCATGGGCAACTTCAACATGACCAACGCCGCCGAGCTCAACGAGGTGCTCATCAACCGCGGCCAGCACCCGGTCTTCGGCACCGATACCCAGACCGTGCTCGAGGAAATCGGTTACCACCTCGATGAAGCCCACACCGATCTCTACCGCCAGCTCCGCGATGCCGGCGTGCCCGGCGCGGAAATGCCGGATAAAATCTCCGCCGCCCTCGACGTCCCGCGGCTCGTCGCCGAGTCCGCCGCCGCCCGGGAGGGCGGCTACACGATCTGCGGCGCGATCGGCAAC
>JBGSUP010000489.1:0-2131 GCA_041753485.1 Akkermansiaceae bacterium | reverse complement strand
GCGGCGGCGGAGGCTCCGCCGGCCACTCCGCCGATGATCAACAAGGTTTCGAGTGTCTGTTTCATGGGATTGGATGGAGAACCTGATTCATGGTCTGGCAGAACCGCTTCAGGACGGATTCGTCGATTCTGAAAAACACGTTGCTGCCGCGGGTGCGGGCTTTCAACAGGCCCGCCTTGCGCAGCTCATTGATGTGGCGCGAGCAGGCCGGCTGCGACAGGGGCAGCGCCGCCACGATCTCCATGCACGGCATCTCACCCTTGCCAGCCATCTGCCGCAAAATGCAGATCCGCGCCGGATGCCCCAGCGCCCGCGCAAACGCCGCCAAATCCACCAGACCTTTCTCAAACGCTTCGAGCTTCGCAACAGGCATGCATTGCATATTTCAAATATAGAATCAGATTGCAAGGGGAAAAGACCGGTGTGCCGACCTGTCAGGCATCCCCACTGCTGCCAACTCGGCGTCTTGCGCTGCTTGGGCGGTGCGGCAGCCGCAGCGAAGGACTGCGCGACGAACCCTTGTTCCGTAGAGGACTTGCAGGACCTGTTTTTGCTTGCTTCAAGCCTGTTGGTAGATCTCCGCGCCGGCTTCGGTGAACTCGCGGCTTTTCGCCTCCATGCCTCTGGCGATCGCCTCTTCTTCCGAAATCGCCTGCTCCGCCGCGTATTGGCGGACGTCCTCGCTGATTTTCATCGAGCAGAAATGCGGGCCGCACATCGAGCAGAAGTGGGCGGTTTTGGCACCGTCCTGGGGCAGGGTTTCGTCATGGAACAAGCGCGCGGTCTCCGGATCGAGGCCGAGATTGAACTGGTCTTCCCAACGGAACTCGAAGCGGGCTTTCGAGAGCGCGTTGTCGCGGTATTGGGCGCCGGGGTGGCCTTTGGCGAGGTCGGCCGCGTGGGCGGCGAGTTTGTAGGTGATGACGCCTGCCTTGACATCGTCCTTGTTAGGCAGGCCGAGGTGTTCTTTTGGCGTCACATAGCACAACATGGCGCAGCCATACCAGCCGATCATGGCGGCGCCGATGCCACTGGTGATGTGGTCGTAGCCGGGGGCGATGTCGGTGGTCAATGGCCCGAGCGTGTAGAAGGGGGCTTCGTGGCACCATTCGAGCTGTTTGGCCATGTTTTCCTCGATCATGTGCATGGGGACGTGGCCGGGGCCTTCGTTCATGACCTGGCAGCCTTTGGCCCAGGCGCGGGTGGTGAGCTCGCCCTGCACTTCGAGTTCGCAGAACTGCGCCTTGTCATTGGCATCGGCCACGGAGCCCGGGCGGAGGCCGTCGCCGATGGAGAAGCTGACATCATAGGCGGCGCAGATGTCGCAGATTTCATCCCAGTGGGTGTAGAGGAAGTTTTCCTTGTGATGGGCGAGGCACCACTTGGCCATGATCGAGCCGCCGCGCGAGACGATGCCGGTCATGCGGCTGGCGGTCATGGGGACGAAGCGCAGCAGCACGCCGGCGTGGATGGTGAAGTAATCGACGCCTTGCTCGGCTTGTTCGATGAGGGTGTCGCGATAGAGTTGCCAGGTGAGGTCCTCGGCCTTGCCGTTGACTTTTTCGAGTGCCTGATAGATCGGCACGGTGCCGATGGGGACGGGCGAGTTGCGCAGGATCCATTCGCGGGTGGCGTGGATGTTCTTGCCGGTGGAGAGGTCCATCACCGTGTCGGCACCCCACTTGGTGGCCCAGCGCATCTTTTCGACTTCCTCCTCGATCGACGAGGCGACGGCGGAGTTGCCGATGTTGGCGTTGATCTTCACCAGAAAATTGCGGCCGATGATCATCGGTTCGCATTCCGGATGGTTGATGTTGAGCGGGATGATCGCGCGGCCGGCGGCGACTTCGGATCTAACGAACTCAGGGGTGATCCCGGCGGGGATGCGCTGCGGGAAGCGTTGGAAGATGGAGGGGGTGTAGGGGCCCGCGGGATTCTGGGTGGAGCCTTGGTGCTGCTTGTCGAGGTGGTTGCGGACGATGTCCTCCTTCATGTCCGTGATGCTGGCGCGGCGCATGTTTTCGCGGATGGCGATGAATTCCATCTCCGGGGTGATGATGCCTTGGCGGGCATAGTGGAGCTGGGTGACGGGCCTGCCGGTGGCGCGGAGCGGCCGGCGGCGCTCGGCGGT
>JBGSUP010000488.1:0-2666 GCA_041753485.1 Akkermansiaceae bacterium | reverse complement strand
GGCGATCGGCCCGCTCGCCGTGCCGGATGCCACGGGGGCTCCATTGACGGTCACCGTGGCACCCTCGCCGGCGGCGGTCGGCGTAATGGTGATGGTGGTGGCTGCATTCGTGACACTGGTGGAGTAGTTGCCGGAAAGCGGGTTGAACGCAGGCGACAGGTTGGAATTTCCAACGCGGAGGAACGAGAGGCTGGCATTCGACGAAGGCAAGGGGGTCAGCACTCGGATCGACCCCGTGCCGGTGATGGCTCCCTCGAAGTCATCCGCATCGTAAACGCCATCCGTCACCGGCGTGCCGGCGACGACCAAAGAGGCGACGGTATCCTCGCCAATGAAGTCGAGATCGAGCACGGCACCCTCCGCGATCGAGATCACGGACTTGTCATTGCCGGTGTTCGGCTGGGTCAAGCGCAGCACGCCGCTTGTCACCGTGGTATTGCCGCGATAGGTGTTCGCTGCTGTTAGCGAGAGGGTGCCACCGCCGGACATCGTCAGGCCGCCGGTGCCGTTGATCGGGCCGGCAAGGGTCACCGTTCCGGTTCCTGTTCCGCTGAAGGTCAGATCGGCGAGGAGTCCGACCGGCAAGGCCACGGTAACCTCCGCCGTGGCGTTTTGTTCGATGCCGGGAAGCGCCGCGCCATTCGTGGCGAACTGGATGCCGTTTCCGCTGAGAGTCACCGCCGAGCCGCCGAAACGAATCCGGTTGAGCAGGAAACCGGTGCTCAGGTCCTGGTTGGCGGCATAGCTGCCCTCAACGTCGAAATCGAGGACATACGCGGCCTGGCCGTTAGCGGCCGGCGCGGTGCCACTGGCCTGGTCATTGGTCCATTTCGTGGCGTCGCTCCAATCGCCCGCCACCGCATCGGCCCAGGTGAATTGCGCAGGGTCCTCCGCAGCGGCTGGCACCAGGGAAACCAAGGCGAAGGCAAGCACCGCAAGCCACCGCTCGACTGCAGGCGCGGGCTGTTTGGTGCGGGTTAAGCAGGAAGATCGTGGCATTGCGTTATTCGGGTCCGGGTGGGGAGACAGAGGAGGCGGCCGGAGCAGGGCTGGCGGCGGCGCTGACAAATCCTTCAAGGCAGGAAATCATGACGTTCAGGGTTTCGCGAACCGGATCAAAAGCAGGATCCGCCGCCCAATTGGCGACCGTCTGGAGCGCGGCGCGGTCATGCGCGGCCAGATCCTCGCCGGCCTGCGCCGATTCACGGGTGAGCAGGTTGTTGGAAACGAAGCGGTTGTTGTTCGGATAGATGCCGGCAAAGGACCGCAATTCGGCCGGCGTGCGTTCTGGATCGAGCAACCAGGATTTCATCAACTGCTGCTGGGCGGGATCGCGAACATCGGCGCGGGCGAACTGCTGGGCGACCATCTCCGGGCGGCTTTGCCGGAGCGCGGAGTCGGCGGCAAGGCGGCTAAGCAGATCCAAGGGCTGCCGCTGGACCAGACGATCGAGCGTCAGGAATCCGGCGTGGGCGAGATCCCTGCGGTCCTTGCGTTGGACCAGTCCGGACAACAGCGGCGCACTGTCGGTGGCCTCGATGTGCACGAGCACATCGAAGGAATTCAGATAGCCGATCGATGGATCCGCCTGCCACGCGGGATTGTTGATGAGTTCCTCGGTTTTTCCGCGGAGAAACGCGGCACTCTCATCCAAGGCCTCGCCGCGGGCGACATTGCGCAGCGCCAGCGCCCATTCGTCGGCAGTCGTCGGCGTGGCGAGAATTTCCCGCCCGATGGCAGCAGCGGCGACCGGGTCAAGGGCCAGCAGGAAATCGAGCAGGAAGGTACGGAAACTCGGCCATTCGGTCAGCGAGCCATCGCCCGAGATCTCAAACGAAAGCCCGGTCGCGCGGTCCTCGCCGCTGGCAAGAAAACCGCGGATCAGGGCAAGCGCCTCGTCCTTGGGCATGTCCGTGAGCGAGTTCCTCAGATCGAGCAGGGACTGGCGGGCATGATCGGTAGTTGTCCCGGCACGCAGCGCGGCGAACACCGAAGACACCGCATCACCGGATGCTCCCGGCCGGGATGAGGGTTTCGCCACACGAGGGTTACCGGCTTTTTCCGCAACGCCGGGACCGCCCGCCTGCCATCCCCAAATGCCGATGCCCCCCGCGGCGAGAACCGCGAGTGCGACAAGCATGAGCTTGGGGCGGATCATGGAAACAAGAGGAGTGGGGGGTTTTCAGATGCGGCCGTCGGGGCCACCAGACGATGGGCATAAAATCCCGGTGAAGCATCTTGCACGCCAAGAGGCCGGCTCAAAAACCGGGGTTCAACCGTGCGATCCAGTTCCAGTCGGTAGCCAACAGCCGACAGGCAAAACTGAGAAGGAACCAAGCAGGTTGCCGCTCGACCAAATTCGCCTGGGGGAGGGACCGTCACGTTTTCCGGGGGGGGGGAGGAGGTGAACCTAGGGAGAAACGCCTTCCAGGCAAGCTCAAAACCACCGAAATCGTCACCGGGACATGGCTTGTTCATTTGAACGAAGTGCCGTTGATGAGGGATGCGGCCTTGGTCGGAGAGAAGGCGCAATGTTCGAAAAGGCAGGGCCACGGGACATTCGGGGCTTGTCGGGAGCGCAACGCGATCAGGGCGGCACGCATGATGGCGAGATTGGCGTTGAGCTTCCAGTTGCGGGAGCGCGTATGATCTTCGTCCCACAGCGC
>JBGSUP010000487.1:0-3841 GCA_041753485.1 Akkermansiaceae bacterium | reverse complement strand
AAAGGTGCCGCGCTTTTGTTTCAGTTCGGCGGCGGCGGCGGCAAGCGAATGCCCCAGGCCGAGGCCGGCGAACCAGAGTTTCGGCTGGCGTGCGGGCCGGAATGGAGCACAGGCAAGACGCGCGAGTTCTTCCTCGGCGGGGCGGGTGGCGGGGCCGCAGATCTGCTGGCCGTGGATGAGCAGGGATTTGCGGCCGTCATGCTCCTGAAACGTCAGGATGGCACCGTCTGGAAGAGGGGTTTCGGCGAGAGTGATTCTTGGTTTCATGAAATCTTCTGCACGGAGCATCGGCCATGGTCCGGGCTGGTGACAAGAAAACCCCGGCCATGGGCGGCCGGGGTTTCGATGGTTTTTGATGAGGTTGATTCGATTTTTCTTTGACAGGAGGGAGGGAGACCGGAGTCCCCCGCCAATCAGAGCGAGCCTTTAAGGACGGAGGATGGCTTGAAGCCAACCGACTTCGAGGCGGCGATCTTCATGGCCTCTCCGGTCTTCGGGTTGCGACCGGTGCGCGCGGCGCGTTTCTTGACCTCGAAAGTTCCAAATCCGATGATTTGGACTTTCTTGTCCTTCCGTACGCCGGAGGCGATGGAGGAAAGCACGGCTTCGAGGGCTTCGTCGGCGGCACGCTTGGTGGCGTCTTTTCCGAGAGCGGCTTGGATGGCATCAATGAGTTCAGCTTTATTCATGGCAGCGGGAGTTTTTGCGGACCGGGGATGGGCTTGGCAAGAGAAAATCCGCGGAATCCCTAGGGATTTTTTTGCAGTGGTGGCTTGACTTGCCGGGTCATCACCGGGTTCAGCCTGCATGAACGGATGGTGGACGCCGGTTGTCCGGCCCCCGGGTTGTTTTGTTAGGCAGGCTTCGGATAGGATGGAAGGCCGGGATAAACGACCGGGACCGGCGGGTGAATTCGAGCAGCCATTTCCATCAGTTAAGAAATTTCCAAGAAAAGAACTTGCGGCGGCTTCGGTGGCTCATTAAAGACCCCGCGCCTGCTGCAAGCGGGCATTTCCGGCATGATTCGTCGCCCGCTGATTCCAACCCTGACCGCCTGGCTTCTCAGCTTCGCCCCCGTTTTCGCGGCCGGCGATGGCGGACACCACGCACTGCCTTTGGATGCTCAGCAACTCTTCGGGCCGTTCACGAATTCCACGATCATGGTGTGGTTGGCGGTGGGTCTGATTGTTTTGTTCTGCCGCGCGGCGACGCGGAAAATGGCGCTCGTTCCCGCCGGCATGCAGAATTTCGCGGAGTGGGTGGTGGAGTCGCTCCACGATTTCCTCGGTAGCCTGCTGGGAGAGCATCTGGTAAGGCGGGTGTTTTGGTTCTTCGGAACGGTGTTTTTCTTCATCCTGGTAAACAATTACATGGGCTTGGTGCCGGGTGTGGGGACGATCGGGTGGAATACCGTGGACAGCCACGGGCATGAAGGGTTCACCCCTTGGTTGCGCGGGGCGAACGCCGACATCAACATGACGGCGGCGATGGCCTTCACGTTCGCGATCCTGTGGTTCTACTGGGCGATCACGGAGAGCGGCTTCAAGGCGTTCATGGCGCACATCTTCGCGCCGAAAGGCAGTTTTCACGGAATCATGCTGCTGATGATGGTGCCGATCTTCCTGTTTGTCGGCGTGCTGGAGTTGATTTCCATCGCGATCCGCCCGGTTGCGCTGACTTTCCGTCTTTTCGGCAACATCTACGGCGGCGAGCAGACGCTGGAGGCGCTGATGGCGCTGGTGCCGAGGTATTTTGCGTTCCTGCCCGCGCTGCCCTTTTACTTCATGGAGTTGCTCGTTGGCTTCGTCCAAGCCCTCGTTTTCACCCTGCTCTGCGCCATTTTCCTCAAGCTCATATGCGATCACGGCGAGGATGAGCATCATTAAAGCTTTCAGTTGCCTGACCATGTCATGAACGTGGGGGCGGCCGGAAACCCCAACATCAAAACAAAAGAACAAACAATATTATGGTCTTCTCAAAAGCATTTGCATTAGGACTCGCCGCGGTGGGTGGTGGAATCGGTATCGGTATCCTCGGTTCAAAAGCCGCTGAAGCCACTGGCCGCAATCCAGGCGCAGCGACTCCGATCCTCGTGATCTCGATTATCCTTGCGGCTCTTATCGAAGGTATCTTCATCCTCACCGCTTTCGCAGTACCGGGACTCTAAGCATCATCGCCACCCGCGCCCTCAACTCGGCGCGGGTGGCTGTTTTCCACGAAATCTTTCACGCCATGGCCACCTTGCTAGCAGTTGCCGCCGAAAGTCCCGGTGTCTTGGAGACGATCTCGAAAACCTTCGGGCTGAATTGGCCGTTTTTCATCGCGCAGGTAATCAACTTTTTCCTGGTGATCTTCGTCCTGAAGAAATTCGCGTTCGGCCCGATCCAGACGATGCTGGAACAACGGCGCATTCGCATCGCCGAGGGCGAGGAGAAACTCAAGCGCATCGAAAAGCAACTCGCGGATTCCGAGGAAACGACTGCCGCCGCCATCGCCAAGGCCAACGAGGATGCTGTGCGCCTGATCAACGAAGCCAAGGAAGGTGCCCACGCGTTCAGCGAGCAGAAAGCCCAGGAAGCGATCGCCCAGGCTCAAAATATCCTGGCCAAAGCCGAAGCGGCAGCCAAGGCCGACCGCGACCGCCTGAGCACCGAACTCAAACGCGAATTCGGCCGCCTCGTCGCCTCCACCACCGCGCAGGTCACCGGCAAGGTGCTTACCGCCGACGACCAGAAGCGCATCAACGAAGACGCGCTCGCCAGGGTGGAAGGCTGATTTTCCTGAAAATCATTTTCCCGTATAATGAAAATCTCCAAGGTCGCCGCCGCCACCGCACGCCGCTTGTTCGGGATCTGCCAATCCGGCGGCCGGCTGGATGAT
This sequence comes from Akkermansiaceae bacterium, assembly GCA_041753485.1. Taxonomy (GTDB): domain Bacteria; phylum Verrucomicrobiota; class Verrucomicrobiia; order Verrucomicrobiales; family Akkermansiaceae; genus Luteolibacter. The sequence goes on along the minus strand of JBGSUP010000487.1, from coordinate 961 downwards.
GCAAAGCTGCGCACCGTGGTCACCCGCCTGGTGGAATCGAAACCGCGCGACTACGCCGCCATCCTCTCCGCGCTTCAACGCCTGACCCGCCTCGAACTCGAGCGCCGCAAGGTGACCGTCGAGAGCGCCGTCGAACTCGACCAAGCGACCCGCCAGCGCGTTGTCGCCGGTCTCGCGAAACAATACGGCCCCGACCTCGTTGCCCAATACCAAGTCAACCCCGCACTTATCGGCGGCCTGCGCATCCGCGTGGGCAATGATGTTTTCGACGGCTCCGTCCAAGGCCGCCTCGACCGCCTCGCCAGCGCATTTTGATTCCTCTCAATTGATAACTGATAACTGATACCCCTCTCATGAGCAGCATCCTCCAGGAACTCGAACAACAGATCGCCGGAATCACTTCCGCCGTTGAAAAATCCAATGTCGGCACCGTCCGTCAGGTTGGCGACGGTGTTTGCAAGGTCGAAGGACTTTCCGACGACATGCTCAACGAGATGATCGACTTCGGTGGCGGCGTCACCGGCATGGCCCTCAACCTTGAGGAAAGCGAAGTCGGCGTCGTGCTGCTCGGCGATTATGCCGCCGTGAAGGAAGGTTCCGAGTGCCGCACCACCGGCAAGCTGCTCTCCGTGCCCGTCGGCGAGGCCGTGCTCGGCCGCGTCGTCAACGCGCTCGGCGACCCGATCGATGGCAAGGGCGAGATCGCCGCCGCCGCCCGCTATCCGATGGAAAAAATCGCGCCGGGCATCATCAAGCGGAAATCCGTTTCCGTGCCGGTGCAGACCGGCATCATGTCCATCGATGCGATGATCCCAGTCGGCCGTGGCCAGCGCGAGCTCATCATCGGTGACCGCCAGACCGGTAAGACCGCTATCGCGATTGATACGATTTTGAACCAAAAAGCCGCCCATGATGCGGGCGATAAAACCCGCCAGCTGTTCTGCGTGTATGTGGCCATCGG
>JBGSUP010000486.1:0-2625 GCA_041753485.1 Akkermansiaceae bacterium | reverse complement strand
CAATTTCCGCGTTGCGATCGACCTCGCCCGCAGCGGCAAGCTCGGCAAGCTGCACACCGTGCACGCCGGCATCATCGCCCCCGCCCACGATCTCGCACCCCTTCCCGGTGAACCCGAGCCTGACCCCGAGGAAATCGATTGGGACCGCTGGCTCGGCCAGGCGGCGATGCGCCCCTTCAACAAAAAATATGTGGAAGGCCAATGGCGCGGACACGACGGACTGGCCGCCGGTTTCAAGATTCTCGAATGGGGATCCCACACCGTCGATCTCTGCCAGCAGGCGGTTGATGCCGATGGCACGGCGCCGATCGAATACGAAGCCGACGGCGGCACGATCCACGCCAAATACGCCAATGGAATCAAACTCGTGATGCGGCTGGCCGGTTTCAACGGTGAAGGCGATTGGATCGGTCTCGGCACCTGCCCGATCCGCTTTGAAGGCGATCTCGGCTGGGTGGAAGCCGGCGATAACGGCAAAATCGTCACCAGTGAGCCCGCCCTGCTCGCCGCCGGCAAACCGCCGGAAATGGCCGGCACCGACCCGAGCAAACACGTGCGCGACTTCCTCGATTGCGTGAAGTCCCGGGCCAAACCCGCCTGCAACTCGACCGTTGCGCGCTACGGCCACGTCGCCTGCCACGCCGCCGCGATCAGTTGGAAACTCGGCCGCAAGCTGCGCTTCGATCCCGCCACGGAACGCTTCATCGGCGACGATGAGGCCAACGCCATGTGCAGCCAGCCCCGGCGGGCGGTTTGAAGCGGCAAGTTTGTTCGTGTCATGCGGCGCATGTCATGGTTCCTATGGGTCCCGTGACTCCGCAATCCACCTTTCATGACCGGGTGATCTCACCCTCACTGCTTGCTTCGGATTTTTCAAAAACCGGCGATGAAGTCCGTCGCGCGGTGGCCGCCGGAGCGGACTGGATGCATCTCGACGTGATGGACGGCCATTTCGTGGACAACATTTCGTTTGGCCCGGCGATCGTGCAGACGGTCGATGCCGCGAGTAGTGTTTTCCTCGACGTGCACCTGATGATTTCCCGGCCGGATCACTATTTGCATCGCTTCATCGCCGCCGGCTCGGACCTGATCAGCGTGCATGTGGAAGCCGATCACGACGTCGCGGAAACCTTGCAGCGGATTCGCGAGGCCGGGCTCCAGGCGGGGCTGGCGCTCAATCCCGCCACGCCGCTTGCCGCGGTGGAACCGTTTCTCGATCAAATCGACCTGTTGCTCTGCATGACAGTGGTCCCCGGATTCGGCGGCCAGGCCTTCATGCCGGAGGTTTTGGAAAAAATCGCCGCCGCCGCGCGGATCCGCGGGGCGCGCGGGCTAGCCTACCACATCGAAGTGGACGGCGGCATCGATGCGGTGACCGCCGCGCGATGTTTCGCGGCCGGGGCGAACGTGATGGTCGCCGGTTCCTCGACCTTCCGCGCGCCGGACATGGCCGCCGCCATCGCCGCCATCCGCAGCGCCTGAGCCCTCCCATGCCACTCATCGATCATTTGTTAGGAAACCAGACCCTGCGCAAGGCGGTTTGGAAACTCTGGTATCCATTTCTCACCCGGAGGCTGCACCAGGAGGGCGTGGTGTTCCTGAACTATGCCTATGAGACCGATCCGCCGATGAACATCCCGCTCGCGCCGGAGGACGAGCCCCACCGGACCTGCGTGCAGCTCTATCACCATGTCGGCACGCTGGCGGACCTGCGCGGCAGGACCGTGCTGGAGGTGAGCTGCGGCCATGGCGGCGGCGCCTCGTATCTGACGCGCAGCTTCGCCCCGGCGGGTTACACCGGACTGGATCTGAATCCGGCGGGCATCGCGTTCTGCCGCCGGCGCCATCAAGTGCCCGGGCTGGATTTCATCCGGGGCGATGCCGGGCAACTGCCCTTTGCGGATGCCTCGTTTGATGCGGTGATCAATGTCGAGGCCTCGCATTGTTATCCGGATTTCCCGCGTTTTCTGGCGGAAGTGGCGCGCGTGCTGCGGCCCGGCGGGCATTTCCTCTACGCGGATTTCCGTTTCCACGACAACATTGCGCCGTGGGAAAAGGCGATCGCGGACTGTGCCATGGAACTGGTGGCCACGCAGGACATCGGTCCCTGCGTGATCCGCGGACTGGACAGGAACTCGGAAAGCTCGCAGGCCTTGCTCGACCGCAAGCTGCCGAAATTCCTCCACGGTCTCGGGCGCGATTTCGCCGGCGTGAAAGGCTCGCGGGTTTACAACGCGCTGGTCGGGGGAAATCTGTCCTACCGCTCCTTCCACATGGTGAAGCCGGGGTGACGGGCCTCACATCCGGAAATCATCGCCGAGGTAATGCTTGCGGGCGATCGGATCGTTGACCAGTTCGTCGGACGCGCCTTCGAGAATGACGCGGCCGTCGTGAATGAGAAAGGCGCGGTCGGTGATGGTGAGCGTCTCTCTAACAGAATGGTCGGTGATGAGGATGGCGAGCCCGTCGCGGTCGCGCAGCTCGCGGACAATGCGCTGGATGTCCTCCACGGCGATCGGATCGATGCCGGCGAAGGGCTCGTAGAGCATGATCAGCCTGGGATCCGAGCAGAGCGAGCGGGCGATGGCCAGCCGCCGCTTCTCGCCGCCGGAAAGGGTGATGGCC
>JBGSUP010000485.1:0-5569 GCA_041753485.1 Akkermansiaceae bacterium | reverse complement strand
ACCAAGTTGCCAGCCGAACAACAACCCGCCAGTCAATGTCATGATCAGGCCGCCCGGCCAGAGGCGGAAATACCACCAATCAGGCACCCGGCAGCGGCACAAATTCGCTCAAATACGCCGAAACCCTCCGCCGCATCGCCGAAATCGAAGCCCTCAAGAAAGCCAACATCGCCCGCACCGAAGCCCAGACCCTGCGCACCAAGGCCCAATACCAGGTTTCCATGATCCAGTGGTTCGTCCAGCGCCGCTACGAACACGTGCTCATGGCCGCCCGTTTTTACAACCAGATCTGGAAGGACGGCGATGCCACCCTGCGCATCGATAAAAACTCGGATGTCTCCAAGTTGTTCTCCGAGTCCGTCGGCGTCAGCCCCACCGTCGCCTCGCTCGACTCGCTTTCCAACGAGGCCATCCGCGAGGTTTCCAAATACGTCGAGGCCTTCGATCTCATGCTCTCGCGCGATGAACTCCACTCCGCCTCCCAGCGCCTCATGGAAGCCTTCGCCCTCGGCGAATACCTCGCCCCCGTCGCCACCCTCCCGCTTGAGAAAAAACGCCGCATCGCCGAATACGTGCGCGACCTCCACGAACTCTACGGCACCCTCCAAGCCCGCGATTACACCAAAACCAAACTCCTGGCCGATCGCCTCAAAGCCGCCGCCCGCGATTTCCCCTCGTCCAAGGTGGACAGCGCCATCGCCGCCTACACCCTCGCCTCCGATCTCGCCATCGAGGAAGCCAAGGCACACCTCCTCAGCCGCGATTCCGACAAGGCCGCCGAAAAAATCCGCGCCGCCACCGAGATCTGGCCCACCAATCCCAAGCTCGATGAATTCCGCAGCTTGGTCAACAGCTCCAGCGGCCTGGTCACCATCCGCAACGACTTCGACCGCCTGCTCGGCGAGGGCAACTTCCGCGAAATCGCCCGCCGCCAATACGAAATCGCCCCGTCCATCCAGGGCGATGCCGCCCGCGAGGACGCCTTCAAGCAAATCATGACCAACCTCATGAAAATCGAAGCCGCCCTCGGCAAGGCCGCCGAGTTCGGCAAGGTCGGCCAAAACTACGCCGCATGGGAGCAACTCGCCGAGCTGCGCGAACAATTCCCCGACGATCCCAAGCTCGGCCGCGAACTCGAACTCCTGGCCCCCAAAGTCGCGGATTTCACCAAGGCGCTCGACAAGGCCCGGCAATTCGAAAACCGCAGCCCCAAACAAACCGGCTCCGCGCTTTCATGGTATCTCAAGGCCCGCGGCATCCATCCGCAAAGCAAACTCGCCGAAGACGGCGTCAAACGCCTCGTCACCGAAATCCTGCCACCGGAAGGCTCCACCGCGCCGGACGTGAGCGCCGCCGGCGGTGAGTGAGCGGCAGGAGTGGCTTCCACCCGGCCGCCAGGCGCTCGCAAGCGTCCGCGGTCGCCTCTGGCGGGGATGCTTGGAATGACCTTGGAGAGGGGGATCAAGGGGTGAAAATGGCCCTGCGCCGGGGGCGGTTTCATCTAACACGGATATTTTCGGTTTGCCGGACCCCGGGTAATACCCTACAGAAGCGGCTTACTTGGTTTTTAAAGCCGCCCGCCCAGCTCCGAACCCGATCCCTTGACGCATGATTTTCCGACTCGCCTCCCTCGCCTCCCTCTCGGTTGCCGCTTTGTTTCTGACAAGCTGTGGAAGTAACGGCATCGCCGTGATTCCCAAATCGAAAATCAACGCCGCGGATGCTGCCAACCGGAATTTCACCCTGCCCGGGCCGTCATCGACCACCCTCGCAGCCGCTCACAGCAAGCCGCGTGACAAACACTCGATGCCGGTCTATGCGTTCAGCGAGCGGACCCGCGTTGTCCGCACCACCGCTTACACCTGCAGCGAGGACGATCACCTGATCTACGGCAGCAACAATGCCACCGGCACGCGACTGCGCTACACCAACCGCGTCCGCAGCGCCGCCGCCGATTGGTCGTTTTATCCGGTGGGCACCACCTTCCGGATCAAGGGCCTGCCCTATCTGTATGTGGTGGATGACTACGGCTCGGCGCTCACCGGCACCGGCACGGTGGACATCTACAAGCCGACCAAGGAGATCATGGACCTGTGGGGCCGCCGCACGGTGGAGCTGACCATCGTCCAGTGGGGGTCCTTCAACCGCAGCGCGGAAATCCTCAGCAAACGCACCAAGCATTCCCATTGCAGCCAAATGCTGGCCAATATCGTGCGCCAGCGCCCGGACCTCGGCCGCCTCGCGATGCGCTGAAGCACGCGTGTGCCCTACCTGCGCCTGACCGCGCAGATCCGATTCCCCGGGGACTTTCCCGTCTGTCATCAAGCGCCATGACCAACGCGCCTCCCGTGGCCCTGACCATCGCCGGTTCCGATTGCTCATCGGGTGCAGGAATCCAGGCGGATCTCAAGACTTTCCAGCATTTCGAGGTCCACGGCCTGACCGCGGTCACCTGCGTGGTTTCCGAAACCGCCAACATCGTGCGCGCCGTGCATCCGGTGCCCGTCGCCATGGTCAGCGATCAAGTCGCGCTCCTGCTGGAATCCTTTCCCGTGGTCGCGGCGAAAACCGGCATGCTTTTCTCCGCCGCCCACGTGCGAACGGTTGCCGGAATCCTCGCCAAACACCGCGGACTCGAACTTGTGGTCGATCCGGTGATGATCGCCTCCACTGGCGATTCCCTGCTGGAGCCGGATGCGATCGACGCCTGCCGCGAGCTGTTGTTTCCACTGGCCCGGGTGATCACACCGAATCTGCCGGAAGCCGAAGTGCTGCTGGGCGGGAAAATCACCAATGAGGCGGAGCTGGAATCCGCCGCGCTGCAGCTATCCGCCCGCTTCGGCACCGCAGTCCTGCTCAAGGGCGGCCACCTTGCGGGGCCGGAATGCCTCGATCTGCTGGTCGAAAACGGCGAGGTGTTCCGTTTCACGGAGACCCGCATCCCGGTCGCCGGATCGCATGGCACCGGCTGCACCCTGTCCGCCGCCATCACCGCCTGCCTCGCGCGGCGAGAGTCGCTGCCGTGGGCCGTTGAAAACGCCAAACGGTTTCTTGGCTCATGCCTGCGCCATTCCTACGAACTCCGCTCCCCCGGCGGCGGATTGATCCACGCTCTCAATCAGGGAACCTGCATCACGAAAAACGAGGCGTGACACGTGCCCGCTTCCCTGTATGCTCTCCGCAGCAATCTCCCTTACTCAGCTCACATGCCCAATCCCTTACGAACTCTTGGATATCGCCTGTTGAACGCTTCACTCGAAGGTGGCGATGACAAGACCTCGCCGCTTTCGCGCCGGGGATTCATGCTGCTCGCCGCCTCGCTGAGCAGTTGTTCCGCAGCCTCTCCGCTCGGGTCGCGCTCCGCCTCACCGATCAAAACACCCTCGAATTCGAACTACCGCACCCCGGCCCTGCAGGGTCCGCTGCCACGCAATCCCGACATGGCTCTCAGCTCGGATTTCTCCAAAGGCTCGGGCATCTCGTTTTCCCGCGTGCTGGTTTCCGGCAACTACATCGCGATGACTTTCGATGACGGGCCGCACCCGCAAAACACCCCGCGCTTGCTCGACATGCTCCGCGCCCGAAATGTGAAGGCCACCTTCTATGTCATTGGCCGCAGCGTGGATCTCTATCCGCAGGTCGTCCGCCGCACCGTCGCCGAGGGCCACGAAATCGGCAATCATTCCCATACCCACCGCCTGCTCAGCAAGTTGAGTGATTCGGAAGTGCGCATGGAAATGGCCCGCTGCCGGGATGCCGTGGGCCGTGCCGCCGGAGTCCAAATCCGCACCATGCGCCCGCCCTACGGCGGCCTGCTCCAGCGCCAGCGCGAATTGGTCCACTCAGAGTTCGGATACCCCACCATTCTCTGGTCGGTCGATCCGCTCGATTGGAAGCGCCCGGGTCCCGAAGTGGTCAGCTCGCGCATCCTCAGCGGCACCAACGCGGGTGCCATCGTCCTCGCGCACGACCTCCATGCCCAAACCGTCGATGCCATGCCCGCCACCATCGATGGCCTGCTGCGCCGCGGCTTCAAGTTCGTCACGGTTTCGCAATTGCTGGCCATGAAGACCGACACGGCCACCGCCCAGGTCACCGTGACTCCCCCCGCCGCATATTGAGCAATCCCCCCAAGCCGTGAGCGATCCCATGTTCGGCGAGCGTTTCTTCGCGGCGCGCGAACGGCTGTCCAAGGTCATCCACGGCATTCTCGAACTTGCCTCTGAAATCGGGGCGGAACCCGACGGATTCCTCACACCCGCCACCATCGCCGCCGAACTCGGCAAACCCCTGTGCTTTATCGCCTGCGGCGAGGTCAATGCCGGCAAGTCCGCCCTCCTCAACGGACTCTTCGGCCATGATCTCTGCCCCTACGGAATCCTGCCCCTCACCGACCGCATCATCCGCTACCGCCATGGCAATCCACCACGCGAAATCAATCTCACACCCCATCTCCAAGAAAAAATCCGACCGATCGGTTTCCTAAGCGATTTTGTGCTCATCGATACCCCGGGCACCGATTCAGGGCATCCGGAACATGTGGCAACCATCGAGGAGCTGGTGCCCGTGGTGGATTTGATCCTGTGCGTGTTTCCGGTTTCGAATCCATGGGGTGCCGCCACTTGGGATTTGATCACGCGCCTGCCGGACGAGGCCATCGGGCGTGCGGTCATTATCATCCAGCAGGCGGATCTCCGGGAGCCCTGCGATTTGGAGGTGATCCTCGGCCACATGAAGGATCTCTCGATGAAACGCCTTGGCCGGCACTTGCCGATTTTCGCCGTTTCGGCAAAACTTGCCTGCGAGGCCAAGCGCAATCGCCCGGCGAATCCGGAGCGACTGAAAGCCAGCGGCTATCCCGCGTTGGAGGCATTCATCTCGCAGGCCATTTGCCAATCCACCGAACGGCGCGCAATTCTGGAAACCTGGCGCGGCCACAGCGCCAAAGCCCTGCGACGGCTGGAGGACCACATCGACGATCAAAACCGTGGCATCCATGCCCACGGCCGCTTCATCGACGGCGTCGAACGTGAAATCGAGGAGATCCGCGAGCAATTCGTGGCGCGTCTTCCGCGACACCTCTCCAATGTGGCCGAAGTGTTCGAAACCGAAGCCGAGTGGGCCACCCGCCTGCTGCACCGCCGCTTGCGGGCCTTTTCCTCGATCCTGCGTCTCTTCATCGGCGATCACACCGGCCCGGAAATCGAACGCGTCTTCATGGAACGCCTGCAACAAACCATCGAAGCCGTCGCCGAAAAGGACGGTGGCGAGGTGGCCAACGCCTGCGCCGAACACTGGGCGGAACTCGGCGACCGCGTCCTCACCGCCATCGGCACCGAACTCGACTCCGCCGAACCGATCGCTGAAACCCTGGACGCCGCCCGCAAACGCTTCGTCCAGCGGATCAGTGGGGCCGCAAGCCAGGGCATCGGCAATCTCAGGGTCCGCACCCGCCTCGACAAGGAACTCCGGCGGCGCAACACCGCCCTGCGCTCGTTTGTCGTCATGACCCTGGCACTCACCATTGCCGGAGCCACCTGCGGCGCGCTTCGCGTGCCATGGGCACCCG
>JBGSUP010000484.1:0-12791 GCA_041753485.1 Akkermansiaceae bacterium | reverse complement strand
CGCTTGCAGGCAGGTATTGCAGGGCAAGCGGCTCGCATTTTCCGCTCACCGCCTGTTGCGCGTCCGCCGCAAAGGCCGCGAGTTCCGCCACCAGCCGGGCGCGCGTCTGCATGAGGATGGTGCCGTGCTCGGCGAGAATTTCCTCATAGGACAGAATTTCCGCATCCCGCGGTCGACCCTCCTTGAGCAGCAGGTTTTTCGCCTGCAGGGCGCGGCGATAGCGCGACCACGCCCGACGATACAAGGGATCGATCTGCGCGCCGATGAAATCCAAATATCGCCGACGTCCATCACCGGGCCCTCGAATCAGATCGAGGTCCTCGTTTCCCATCCAAACCACAAGTCCCCCATCCTCAAGATACGCACTGCGGGAATCACGGGGCTCATCGTCGGACCTGAGGATCAATCCCTCGCGCGAGTGGCGCACCTGACGTTCGATGCCCCAGGGGTCCCCGGCAATGCCAAAACCCCCACTGCCAAGCCGGGCGAGCAGCCCCATCCGGTGGGTGCGCGGCGAATGCAACCGGATCAACATGCAGAGCGCCTCCAACACCGAGGTTTTGCCCTGCGCATTGTCACCCACCAGGATGGCACCCGCCGACGGCACCTCGAGTTCGAGCGAACCAAAACACCGGAAATCCATCAATCGCAGCGAGCGCAGCACCGCAGAGAACTAAGCCGAAAACCACCAACTGTGAAGCGCTCATCACCCGCCCCACGCAAAACCAACGGATTCTGCGTGCGGCCGCACGCAGGATCTGTCATTCCTTGCCTGTTCTTCATGAAAGCAAAAACGGAATTGATTCTTTATCACATGCTCTGGATGGCGGATTATGCGATGAGGCCGTCGCTTCGCCGGATGGGCGAATCCTTCGAGCAGTGGGCCTACCACGGTGGATTTCTCCGACAGGTTCAGGAACTCGAAAGACAGGGCTTTCTTGAGGCGGAGGGAGCCGGCAAAGGGAGCAAGCGGGTCGTGCGCCTCACCGAGAAGGGCACGCTGCGCGCCTTGGGCGGTTGCGATCCGGTGGCACGCTGGAACCGCCCATGGGACGGGGCTTGGCGGATGGCGGTCTTTGATTTGCCGGAAACCCAGCGCAAGCTGCGTTCCAGACTGCGCCGGGACTTGATCGCGGCCAACTTCGGGTGCTTGCAAGGCAGCGTCTGGATCACACCCGATGCGCTCGAAACGGTTTTACCAGCACTTGGATCGCAGGATATCAAAAGCGGAACCATGATGTTTTTTTCCGGCCACCCCTGCGGTGGGGAGAGCGACGCGGATCTGGTGAAGGCGGCATGGCACCTGGATGCCATGAATGTCGCCTATCAGGAATATCGCGCCCATCTCAAGTCCTTGCCTTCCATCGGAACGGATCAGCGCGAGCAACTGATGGCCTGGGGCAATCTCGAACGCAGGCTCTGGGAAAAGTGCATGAAGCTCGATCCACTGCTGCCCCGCCCGCTTTGGCCGGACCAATACCCGGGAGAACGCGCATGGCACATGCGCTTGAAAACCCTCAGGACCGCCGGCAAAATCGCTTTGGGAAAATGACGGATCCTGCGTGCGGGCGCACGCAGGATTTGTAATTCGGGAAGATCAGCTACTGCGGCGCGATTGTTTCCAGAGGCGGATTGTTTCGAGGAAGGGCTCGGCGTAGCGCTGGATCTTGGCGGTGCCGATGCCGGGGATGTGGAGGGCTTCCCCGGTGTTGACTGGTTGGTAGCGGGCGAGTGCTTCGAGGGTTTTGTTGGAGAAAACGACGTAGGCAGGGACGTCCTCGCGTTTGGCCATTTTCGCCCGGATATCGCGCAGCATGGAGTAGAGCTGGCCGTCGTGGCCGTGGTCCTTGAGTGCGACTTCCTTGGGCCCGGCCGCAGGATCGGGCCAGACGAGTTGAAACGGCGATTCGCCGCGCATCACCTTGTCGCCAAGGGGAGTGAGCGTCATGAGCGGATAGTCTCCGGTGGTGACGGTGTGCACGAGTCCGGCGTCTGCAAGAGAGCGGATCAGGCCGTTGAGATAACCGGCGCCTTTGTCGCGCAGGATGCCGTAGGTGGTGAGTTGGTCAAGACCGGCGGAGACGATTTCCTGGGACTTGCTGCCGGCGAGCATCTGGACGATGCGGCCGCGGCCGAAGCGCGGTTCCCAGCCGCCATCGCGGGTCCGCCGCGACATCCGGGCGACGCCGCTGAGCGCTTTTTTCACAATGATTTCCTCCTCCGGGGCGGGCGGGCGCAGGTCTCCGGCGCCTTCCTCGCGGCAGACATCGCAATTGCCGCAGACACCGGCGTCCGGTTCGCCGAAATACTTGAGAATCCACTTCTGGCGGCAGACGCGCGAGTAACACATCTCGACCATCGCCTTGAGTTTCTCGCGGTCGCGGCGGTCCTTTTCCTCGATAGCCGCCTCGTCGAGTTGGAGCTGGCGCGCAAGCACATCAGGTTTCAAGAGGCGGGTGCCCTTCATGCGCTTCCCGGGGATGTCGAAGCGCTCGATGTATCCGGAGCGCGACAAAACCGTCAGCGCGCTGCCGACGGACATCGAGTTTCCGACGTCCGAGCCCATGGCCATTCCCTCGAGGGTGCGATGCACCTCGTATTCGCGGTCGGCTTCGGAAAGCAGATACTGATAGAGCGCGCGGATCACGGCGGCGGTCGGGTTCGCGCCCTCGATGAAGAACTCCTGGGTGCGGGTGTCGGCGTAGTTGAACAACAACTCGCAGACGGCGCTCTCGCCATCACGGCCGGCGCGGCCGGCTTCCTGATAGTATGCCTCGATGCTGCCGGGCACTTCGTAGTGGATCACGAAGCGCACGTCCGCGCGGTCGATGCCCATGCCGAAGGCGTTGGTGGCGACGGCGACATCGGCCTCGCGCCGGATGAAGACTTCCTGGGCGCGGACGCGGTCCTGATCGCTCATGCCGCCGTGATAGGCCACACATTTGAGGCCCCAACTGGCGATGGTTTCGGAAACCGCCTCCACTTTCCTGCGGGTGGCGCAATAGACGATGCCGGTCTTGTGCGCGGCGATCACGGCGCGCATCCGCTCGTCCTTGTGGATGGCTTTTTCCACTGCGGAGATGGCAAGTGATAGATTCGGGCGTGAGAATCCGCTGACTTGCTCGAAGGGGGTGCGCAGGCCGAGCACGCTGGTGATGTCCTCGCGCACGACCGGCGTGGCGGTGGCCGTCAGGGCGACGCACTGCGGGTGGCCGATCTTCGCCTGGGCCTTGCCGAGGCGCAGGTAGTCGGGCCGGAAATCATGGCCCCACTGGCTGAGGCAGTGCGCCTCATCCACGGCGAAGAGCGAGATTTCAATGCCTGATAGAGCGTTGAGGAAACTTTCAGCCCGGAAGCGCTCGGGCGCGACATAGACGAGTTTGTATTTCCCGGCGCGCATGCCATCGAGGCGTTCCTTTTGCTCGGGCCACGAGAGGGTGGAGTTGATGAGGGTGGCCTCGATGCCGCGGGCGACGAGCGCGTCCACCTGGTCCTTCATCAGCGCGATCAGCGGGGAAATGACCAAGGTGACACCGCCGAAACACAGCGCGGGAATCTGGAAACAAAGCGACTTGCCGCCGCCTGTGGGCATGACCACCAAGCCGTCCCGGCCGGAAACGATTTCTGAAATCACCTCCTCCTGGCCATCGAGAAAGCCCGTGAAGCCGAAATACTGTTTGAGCGCCTGGTGAGGCGTCATGACCAGTGGTTTGGTGCTGGCTTGGGAAACGGGCATCGCGTGGGCAAATGAACAAGGTTCAAGACGCGGAGTCAATCCGGGGATTGGCGGCAGGATGACGAAAACGCCGGCAAGGGCTGCATCGCATCGAGCACTGCGGGGAACCTGGGCGGGCCTGTGATCGCATCCAGATGGATCATTCGCGGAGTTTCCGGGAAACCCTGCCGATTTCAATCCGGAATATCCATTTGGCTCGATGTCTTTGCGTCGTTCTTTCTCCTGACCGCATCCGCCAGCGCCTGCGAGGCCACCGGCAGCGTCAGAAACAGCGCGATGAGCGCGAAGATGGACTTGAGGATCACGTTCGCCGTTGGAAATGCGATACCGTGCGCCAGCAGGAAGCAGGCGAGGCCGAACGCACTGGCCTTGGTCGCCGCATGGGTGCGGGTGAAAAAATCCGGGAAGCGCAGCAATCCAAGCGCCGCGAGAAAGACAGCCAGGGCTCCGGCGACACAAGCGGTTTCTATCAGAATGACCTTCATGGTTTCAGGTATCGCGGTGAAGGGTTCGGGCCAGGGCCACAGTGCCGAAAAACACGATCACGCCGAGCACCACGACCACATCCAGGAGGACCGGTTCGCCGCTCGCGATGGCGTGCAGCAACAGCGCTGCCGAGGTGGTCACTGCCAGCAGATCGATTGCCAGGATGCGGTCTGCAGCGGTTGGTCCGCGGAACAGCCGCCAAGCCGCGAGACCCAGCGATATGGCAAGCAGTGGATAACAGAAAAATGGAATCATGATTGGTGGAAGCAGTTCATGCCCGTCCGAAAATCCGGATCAGGGGTTGTTCGAAAACGGTTTTCATTTCGCGTATCGCGGCGTCGGGATCGGGGACATCCAAAAGATGTACCTCCAGCACGCCACGTTCGTGATCCAGTCCCACGGTCAAGCTGCCGGGCGTCATGGATATCAGGCAGGCGAAGAGAAAGCGCGGCATCTCGCCCTGGAGATCGAGCGGCACCTCGACAAAGCGCGGATTGAGCTTGAGCTTCGGATGAAGCACCAGCAGGGCAAGCCGAAAGGTGGATACCACCACTTCCCGGAGGTAGATCAGGGCGAACACGAACGAGTGGAAAAGTTTCATGGGTTTGCGTTCACGGAGTTCCCGGTTTGCAACACAGCCTCGACGTAGGCGGCCGGATGGATGAGTTGATCAGCGGCGCGCAGCGCGAAGTCGATGCAGGCTTCCGGGAAAACGCCAATCAACACTGTCCCCAGCGCCAGAGCGACCGCCGGGGCCATCATCATGAGCGGCACCGCCCGGTCCGGTTGCCGGTCTCCCGCCGGTGCGTCTTTCCAAAACGCTTCGTTCCAGATCTTCACCATCGAATACAGCGTGAGCAAACCCACCGCCAGCGCGGCAAAGACCACGAGCCAGCGGTCAAGCGCCAGACCTTCCCGGATCAGCGCGAATTTTGCGAAGAATCCCGACAGCGGCGGAATCCCCCCGAGCGACATCGCGGGGATCAGGAACAACACCGCAAGCCAGGGTGCTTTCTGATACAAGCCACCGGTTTTCGCCAATGCCTGAGTGCCTGTCCGGTGGCCGATGATGCCGCCAATCAGGAACAGGTTCGTCTTCACCAGAATGTGGTGGACGATGTAAAACACCGTGGCCGCGAGCGCCCCGCGGGTGAAAAGCCCGAGACCCACGATCATATATCCGATCTGGCTGATGATGTGGAACGAAAGGATGCGTGGAATGAAAAACTGGCTGGCCGCGCCAAAGACTCCGGTGACCATCGTCAGCACGCCGATTGGCACCAGCAGGCTTGATAGGAACTCCTGCTGCCCGGAATACACCAGGGTGAAAACCCGCACGCAGGCATACACTCCCACCTTGGTGAGCAATCCCGCAAACACCGCCGCCACCGGCGTGGGCGTGACGTGATAGGACGAGGGCAGCCAGAAATAGAACGGAAACACCCCGGCCTTGACTCCGAAGGCGATCAGAAACAGCACCGCCGACGAAAGCACCAGATCATTCTGGCCGGTCTCCACCAGCTTCACCGAAAGATCCGCCATGTTCAGCGTGCCGACCATTCCATAGATCACGCCGAGGCCGACGAGAAAGAATGCCGAGGCGATGAAATTGAGCGTCAGATACTTCACCGCCGCCTCCAATTGCGGACGGCCGCCGGGCAGCGCCACCAAGACGAACGATGACATCAGCATCACCTCGAACCAGACATACAAATTGAACAAATCCCCGGTGAGAAACGAGCCGTTCACCCCCACCAGCAACGCCTGATAGAGCGGCGTGAAGTAGCCGCGGAACTTGCCGGTGCCGGCACCCGCCGCATAGACGGCCACCGCCAGGCCGATCACCGCGGTGACCAGGACCATCACGGCGGAAAACAGATCCGCCACCAGCGTGATGCCGAATGGAGCCGGCCACGAACCGGTGCGCAGCACCAACACGCCATCCGTCGAAACACGCGCCACCAGGCCCACCGCCACCGCCACCATGGCGGCGCAGGTCAGGATGTTCAACCCATGACGAGCGGCCTCACCCGCGCGGCGCAGGCAGAGCAACACGCCCACCGCGAAAATCGGCAGCACCAGGGGAAGCGCAAGCAATGGGGAATCGGCAGGCATTTCACATCATGAGGAGAAAACCATCATCTGTCGGATTTGCGGAACGTGTCGAGGTCGTCGCTGCCGGTCTTGTGATAGGCGCGCAGAACCAGCGCGATGGCGAAGGCCAGGACCGCGAAACCGATGACGATCGCGGTGAGCACCAGCGCCTGCGGCAGCGGATCCGCGCAGGGTCCCTCCATCTTGGTGGCATCACCGGCGATGATCGGCGACTTGCCGTTGGATAGACCGGCGGCGGTAAAAATCAGCAGGTTGGCCGCCTGGCTGAACAGCATGATGCCGAGCAGCACGCGCACGATGTTGCGGCGCATGCAGAGATAACACCCGCAGCCGAACAGGATGCCAATGGCGATGGGAAGCAAGTTCTCCATGGTCAGGGAGCGTTTTCCCGGGTTTGTGCCATGAGAACCAACAGAAGTTTTGCGGCTACGCCGGTGACAACGATGAAGACCCCGATGTCGAACAACAGCGGTGTGCCGAGCTTGAGCTTGCCGATTGCCGGCAGCCAGATTTCCCCGCCCCACAGGCCGGTGAAAAACGCACGCCCCACCAGCCACGGCATCATCGCCGAAGCCAGGGCCACCAGCAAACCGATGCCGGACAGCGCGATCAGATCGGATTTCGGAGCGCGTTGCGGATCCACCATCGCCCGCAGCACCAGTGCGCTGGCGAGCACCAGCCCGCCGATGAATCCGCCACCGGGCAGGTTGTGGCCGCGCAGCAGCAGATAGATGGAAAAGGCCACCTGCACCGGAACCACGAGGCGGGCGGCGGCGGGAAGAATGCTGCAGTTGGAATTGTTCATCGATAAAAAATGTTAGCCGGGCGGACCGCCGTGGCGGGCGGCGGCGCGTTCGCTGAGGGATTCCCCGGTTTCGCGGAGTCTGCGTTTGCGGAAAAGCAGGGCGGTCACGCCCAGACAGGCGAGCGAGAGCACGAGAATCTCGCCCAGGGTGTCAAGAGCGCGGAAATCCACCAGGATCACATTCACCACATTGCGGCCGAACGCTTCGGTGACGGAGCGCGCGACCAAGCCCGGCGAAATCGGTTCATGGACCTGCACGTGCACGGATTTCCAGACCACCAGTGTCATGGCCAGCCCGGCGACCGTCGCGATCAGGCCATCCCAACGCCGCGTCCGGCGGCGGGAGATATCGCGGATCTGCGGCAATTTCAAAATCACGAATGAGAACAACACCACTGTCAGCGTTTCCACTAACAACTGGGTGATCGCCAGATCCGGCGCGCCGTAAGCCACGAACAGAAACGCCACCGAATAACCGACGCCGCCAAGGCAGAGAATGGCGGCAAGCCGGCTGCGCGCCCTCACCGCGGCAATCGCCGAGGCCGACATCAGCAGCACCACCATCGTCTCGAAAAAGCCGAGCGGCACCCGGGAGGTGAGTGGAAATTTTCCCAGAGCCATCGCCATCGAAATCAGAATCAGCACGGATGCGCCGATCAGGGTGATTCTCACATACACCCGCAACTGCCCGTGCTGGATCCAGCCTGTGAGCAACGCCGCGATTTTCAACACCCCGTCCAGAGCCGACTGATAGAGCGCGCTCGGTGTGATCGGATGGATTTTCCCCATCACCCGGACGGCGAATGAAAGCTTGTCGCGGATCGAGAAAATCCCGACACCTGCAAGCAGGGTGAGCACGCTGAGGGCAAGCACCGGGGTGAAACCGTGCCAGAGCGTGAGTTTGGCGGGTTTCGGATCGATGCCCAGCGAGGAGGCCGCGGGAGAAATCCACGTTTGATCCAGCCAGCCAGGCATCAAGCCCAACGCCAGCCCCAGCCCGGCCAGCAAAACCGGCGGCAGCACCAATCCCCAGCCCGGGTGGTGATGGACATCCGCCCGCCCAGACTCGCCCAGGAACGGCCGGATTCCCACGATCAGGGCGATGGCCACCGCCAGCGAGTTTGCCAGCACCCCGAGGCCCGTGACGGCATGGCGGGCGATCGGCAGCGAGAGCTTCGCCTCATACAGCAGTTCCTTGCTGATGAAGCCGAGCGTCGGCGGCACGCCGGACATGCTTAGTGCCGCGGCCACCGCGGCAAAACCCAGCCACGGCATGCTTTGGCGCAGCCCGGAGAGCGAGCGCACATCGCGGGTGCCGGTGGCATGATCCACCGTGCCCGCCACCATGAAGAGCGAGCCCTTGTAAAACCCGTGCACCAGCGCCAGAAACATCGCCGTCTTGAACGAAAACGCGTCACCAAAACCTAACAACAAAACCAGCGTCCCCAGCACGCTCACCGTGGAATAAGCGAGCAGACGTTTGAGATCGGTCTGGAACACCGCCATCATGGCTCCGGTCACCATTGTCAGCGCGCCGATCGGAATCACCACCCAGCCCCAAAGCGTGGTCTGGGACATGGCGGGTGAGAGTTTCGCCAGCAGGATCACGCCGGCCTTCACCATCGTCGCCGAGTGCAGATAAGCGCTCACCGGCGTGGGGGCGGCCATCGCTCCGGGCAGCCAGAAATGAAACGGCACCTGCGCGGATTTCGTGAAAACTGCGGCCAGCACCAGCAGCAAGGCCGGCGCGAACAAGGGACTCGCCGCGATTTCCGCCGAATGCGCCGCCAATGCGGAAATCCGCGTTTCCCCGGTGATGCGGGTGAGCAGAATCAGCCCGGCCATCAATGCCAGACCGCCGGCCCCGGTGACTAACAGTGCCTGCAGCGCCGCCTTGCGCGCCCCCGGATCATGGAACTTGTAGCCTACCAGCAGGAACGAGGTCAGACTCGTCAACTCCCAGAACACGAAAGTCAGGATCAAATCATCCGCCGCGATCACCCCGAGCATCGCCGCCATGAACAGCAGCACGATCACGAAAAACCGCGCCAGCTTCGAATCCCCGTCCAGATAGGACCCGCCATAAACCAGAATCAAGCCGCCGATGAAACTCACCAAAAACAAAAACAGGCGCTCGAATCCACCGACGCGCAGCGCCAGGTCGATCCCCATCGAGGGCATCCAGGCGTGCGACCATTCGCGCGCCGGACCAGCCCCCAGAGCCTGGCTCAGCAGCCACCCGGCGATCCAAAACGGCACTACCGAGAGCAACACACCGGCCGTCTTCGCACCGGCCACCCTGACGATCCAGGGAGCAAGCAGCGCGGCAAGCAGCGGGGCGGCGATGATCCAATACAATTCCATGGGGCGGCGATGAAGATCCTCTACGCTGCCCGAGTCAGAGGCATTTCACCGGTCGGACGAGCGCCCCGAAAGACCAACGGGTTGCGGAGGATGTCAAGGGATTGCGGCCATCGTCCAGCCGCAAAGTCCTCCGGCCCGGGCCCCAAGTTCGCCTTGCCGTCGGAGCATCCGCCCCGTAAGAAGCGGCTTCCCCGCCCCGATGAAAAACTTTCTCCCGCTCCTCGCCTTTGTTTGTTTCATCGCCTCAGCGCCGTCGATGGCGGCGGGCTACAAGCCGCATTATCCGGAGTTGGCGGATGGCAGCAAGCAATACGCTTCATTTCCGATCCCTCCGGAAAAATACCCCGTGATCGAGGGCGGACTGATGGAAACGCTCAAGTCGCGCGCGCGAGAGGATCCCTTCAATGTGGCCGCGACCGTCATCTTCCTGCTGGCCATCATCCATACGTTCTTGGCCGGCTTCTTCATCAAGCTCGCCCACAAGTATGAACATCTTCATGACGAGGCTCTGAAGAAACGCGGCGTGCGCGACGCGGAGCACCCGGATGGTGTCCCGGAAGTCTCGTTCCTCGGCACGTTGTTCCACTTCCTCGGAGAAATCGAAGCGGTCTTCGGCTTGTGGGTCATCGCCCTGGCCGGAGCCGCGATCTACTACCATTCCTGGTTGGATTTCGAATTGTATCTGAGCGAGGACCGCGTGTTCACCGAGCCGGTCTTCGTGGTCATCATCATGGCCATTGCCGCCAGCCGGCCGGTCCTCCGATTTGCCGAGAGCCTGATGTCCCGCGCGGCATCGCTCGGCAATCAATCCCCCTCCGCATGGTGGCTCAGCGTGCTGACCATCGCCCCCGTGCTTGGCTCCTTCATCACCGAACCCGCCGCCATGACCATCGGCGCGTTGTTGCTGGCCAAGAAATTCTATCGGTTCAATCCGCCCGCGCGGCTGGCCTATGCCACGCTGGGCCTGTTGTTCGTGAACATCTCGATTGGCGGCACGCTGACGAATTTCGCGGCACCACCGGTGTTGATGGTGGCCTCCGCATGGCACTGGAGCACGCCGTTCATGTTCGAGCATTTCGGTTGGAAGGCGCTGATCGCGATCATCGTCTCCAGCGGTTTCTACTTCCTGGTTTTCCGCAAAGCCCTCGCCAGAATCACCGACCTGACGGACGGATTGGAGGATGGGCAAACCAATGCCGGCATGTGGCAGGAGCGCGAAACTCCGATTCCTTTCTGGGTTACCAGCGTGCATCTCACCTTCCTGCTGTGGACGGTTTACACGTCCCACTTCCCAGTGCTCTTCATCGGCGGTTTCCTGTTCTTTCTCGCCTTCATCATCGCCACCCGGCACCACCAGAACGAGATTTCCCTGCGCAGCCCCATCCTCGTCGGTTTCTTTCTTGCCGCGCTGGTCATCCACGGCGGTGCCCAGGCCTGGTGGATCGCACCGGTCATCAAGGCGCTCTCTGAGCAAACCCTCATGCTGGGAGCCACGATCCTCACCGCATTCAACGACAACGCCGCCATCACCTACCTTGCCGCCCAGGTGGATGGCATCAGCGATGCTGCCAAGTATGCCGTCGTCGCTGGAGCGGTGACGGGCGGCGGTTTGACGGTGATCGCCAACGCGCCGAACCCGGCGGGGCAGAGCATCCTCTCGCGTTTCTTCAAGGACGGAATCTCGCCTCTCGGCTTGTTCCTCGGGGCCCTGATTCCCACCATCATCGCTTACTTGTGTTTCGTCCTGCTGCCCAGCGGTCACGACGGAGAAGCGGAGGCGGGCCGCGCGGGAGCCCCGGCGGCGATTGAACAATCCTCCGCGAGATGAGCCACCATGTTTACCGGACTCATCGAAGCCGTCGGCACCGTGATCGCCTTGGAAAATCTCGGTGAGCAGGCAAGGCTCACTCTGGATCTGCCGTTTGCCGCCGCGCTCAAGTCCGGCGAGTCCGTGGCCGTCAACGGCTGCTGCCTGACCGTCGCCGGTGCGGGACCCGCGGGGACTTCATTCGATTTGCTTTCCCAGACGCTGCGAGTCACCTCGCTGGGTGGGCTTGCCGCTGGAGCGCGCGTCAATCTGGAACGCGCCATGCTGGCGGGGGATCGCTTCGGCGGGCACTTCGTGCAAGGGCATGTGGACGCGGTCGGCATCATCACCCGGCTCGAAGCAAGCGGCCAGGACCACATCCTCGCGGTTTCCCTGCCGCCGGAAATCCACCACCTGTGCGTGGACAAGGGCTCGCTGGCCATCGACGGGATTTCACTCACCATCGCCGAGCTGAAGGCGGACGAGGCGGTGTTCTGGATCACGCCGCACACTTGGGAACACACCCACCTGCACGCCGCGCGGCCCGGCCAAACCGTGAATCTGGAGGCCGACATGCTGGCGAAACACGTCGAGAAGCTGGTGGCCGCCAGGCTGGGGCCGGCGCAGGGCGTCGCGCCCCCCAAGATTGGATGATGTGCCCGCGCGGATCCCGGGATTCGGGATTGCATTGGGGCAGGGCCTTTTCAACAAGCCGTTTCGCAACCAGAAATTGCAATTCCATGCCAACAAAAACCTTCATCGCAGTGGACCTGGGTGCCGGAAGCGGCCGCGTGATCGCCGCCACCACCGACTTCTCGAAAATCGAGCTTGAAGAGATCCATCGTTTCGACAACCCCGGCACCGACCTGCCCGGCGGCTCGTTCTGGAACATCGTCGGCCTTTACCGCGAGATCCTCGAAGGGCTGCGCCGCGCGGTCGAACGCCACGGCGACTCAATCGTTTCCATCGGCATCGACACCTGGGGCTGCGACCACGGGTTGATCGGCCCGGACGGCGGGCTGTTAGGCATGCCGCACCAATACCGCGATCCGCGCTTCGAGGGCATGGCCGAAGCAATGCACGCGCTGATGCCCGAGGCGGAGATCTACGCGCACACCGGGATCAAGACGAATTTCTACAACAGCTCGCTGCACCTGCTGGCGGAGGCGCGGAGGCAAAATCCGGCGCTCTTCGTTGCCGAGCGGCTGCTGTTCGTGCCGGACCTGCTCGCCTACTGGCTGACCGGCCGTCAGGCGGTCGAGCGCACGGTGGCCTCTACCTCGCAGCTGCTTGATCCGCGCCGTGGCGGCTGGGCCTGGGAGGTGATCGACGCCCTCGGCCTGCCGCGGAAGATCTTCGGCGATATCGTGGCACCGGGCACCGTGCTTGGTCCGCTGCGCGATGCGGTGGCCGCCCTCATCGGCAAGGCCGGCATTCCGGTGGTGGCCACCGCCTGTCACGACACCGCCTCGGCCGTG
>JBGSUP010000483.1:0-10946 GCA_041753485.1 Akkermansiaceae bacterium | reverse complement strand
GGAGCGGCGGCGCTTGACACCTTCGCCCGCAGCCGCGCCGGGCGAATGTTGTATGATTCCAAGGGTGCGATTTTCAAAACCCTGCGCGACTGGGGAAGCGCCGGCTCCAGCCGGATCATGGGCTTTCTCGGGCTGGTCCTTGGCATGATCATGGTGCCGATCTATCTGTTTTTCTTCCTCAAGGATTCCGCGGCCATCCGCGATCACTGGCATGATTATGTTCCGCTCAAGGCCTCGCGTTTCAAAACCGAACTTGTGGACACCCTGCAGGAGATCAACGGTTATCTCATCTCCTTCTTCCGCGGCCAGGTGATCGTCGCCGCGATCGATGGCATCCTGGTCGGCATCGCACTGACGATCTTCGGTCTGCCTTACGGATTTCTGATAGGTATCTTCATGGCCATCCTCGGGGTCATTCCCTACATCGGCAACATCCTGTGCCTGATTCCGGCCTGCATCATTGCCTGGCTGCATGCCCGGGGAGTGGCGCCTTTTGGCATGACACCCTGGGCATACGTTGGCTGCGTGATCGCGATTTTCGTAATCGTGCAGCAAATCAACTCGCTGGTCACCGCGCCCAAAATCGTCGGTGATTCAGTGGGCCTTCACCCGCTCACGGTGATTTTCTCGATGCTGTTCTGGTCGCTGGTTCTCGGCGGCTTCGTCGGAGCCTTGCTGGCGGTTCCGCTGACTGCGGCGGTGAAGGTGTTGTTCCGCCGCTTCATCTGGGTGCACCAACTGCGGGCGCAGACCGGAGATGCTTGATCGACCACCGGTGCCCCCCGCCTCACGCGGCCGGAATTCTCCCCCCGGATCATCCCGGCTTGGCGCGAAACGAGAGGCAGGGGCAAGATGGTCGGGGATTTCGCCGGGGGCAAGGCCATTCCATCGATCCCGGCCAATGAAAGTCAAAAAAATCTCCGGCAGTGGGACTCAGCGATTGATCCGGCCGAGAATCGAGTCTTTCGACTTCTCGAGCAAGACCCGCAACTCGGGATCAGCACCGGCCAGAGCGGCTTGCAGAATTGGTAGACTGTCCGCCGTGCCGATCCGTCCCAGCAGGCGCACGGTGGACTGGCGCTTCGGCCCGGAAGTATCGGGAAAGCGACGCAGGAGAGTGGCTTCCGCAGCAGGGCCGATATCGCCATAGTGGGATTCCCACTGATTCGGACTCTGGTTCCATAACTCGTCGATCACAGGCAGCACGCCGGGGTTTTTTTCCTTCACTAGCAGGGTGATCATTTCCACGGGGACCGGAAGCTTGAGTGCTAGCAGGTTCCGGGCCTCCGCAAGCGCGGCCCCTCCCGCCGCTCCGGGTTGCTCGGACCAAACGGCCAAGGCCTTGCAGATCTCTCCCTTGAACTTCACTCCCGGCGTCCCCATCAAGGCGATGAGCTGACGCGTGATGTCGCTGCGGTAGATCTTGGGCTCGGCTTCGGCAAGCCGTTTGACCGCCTTTTCAACCCGCTGGAGATCGATGCTTTGCAGCTCCCGTTTATTCAAATCATAAAACGCGGGATCATCCCGGTCGTTGAGTTTTTCGATCGGGCCCTCGATGAAGTTCTGGTTGTTCACCCGGATTTCGATGACCGAGAGTTCCTGATGGATTTTCTCCACCGTGCCCAGCGCGGCGGCGATGATCGCCACTTCGTCCAGCGACTGGTTGATTCCAGTCACGACCATCAGGAAATCACCGTCGCCACGCGGATAATAATGCGATTGCGGGTCGGCTCCGGTTGCCCGCAGGATGAATTCCTTGACCAGCAGACGGTTTTGTTCGCGCAAGTCCCGCAGCCACAGGCCTACGGCCTTCCGGGTGCTGCCTTCCGCAGCGAGGCGTTCGATTTCACCGACCAGGGGGCCCGTGCCAATCCGGGCACGCAGCGCAGAGACTTCATCGTCCTCGGCGGCTTGTTCCGGCGGAGTCTGAGGCAATTGAAGCGGCTCCGGTGGTATCAGGCGCTCTACCGGCCTGCTGGCGAGAGGCACCGATCCCACGGTGAAGACGAAGGGTAGGGCTGCCAGCCCGGCACTCAACAAAGCTCCCACCCCAAAGGCCTTGAAGTGCGCGCGGGGATTGGCATAGACCAGCAGCACCGTGCCGAGAAACCCGCTGAAGCCCGCCATCAGCAGCCGGTTTTCCGTAGTCATTCCGTCCAAAATTCCGCCACGGCTGGCCCCAAACATCAACAGCAGGGCCATCAGCACCATGCCGACCACGCCAACCAGACCGGCTACGATTCGTTGGGGCGGAGCTGGCTCGAAAATCGCCGGATCCGGCGGTTCGGAATAGCGCATGTTGGGTGTGCCCATGACCGAGGGTGCCACCGCAAGAGGAACCCGCTGGAAGCGGTTCAGGCGCGCGTCGCGCCGCTCACCGGGGTAAAACTTTTTTCCTCGCACGATGACGTCGTCATGGATCCGGAACCGGTGTTCGCAGCCACCGCACTCCACGGTTCGGCCGCGCAGATCCTCCGCCACCTTGAAGCGCTGTCCGCAGGAGGGGCAGCGAATCAACAACAGTGCGTCATCTGGGTTCGCTTCGGTCATCTGGCAGGCGGCACTCTTGGGGCAAACTGTTGAGAATGCAATACCAAGAGTTGACCCCAGCCCTGCGCCTGATTGGCCCGCAGGGCGCGTTCCCGCCTTCCCTCAGCGTTCGCCGCGGAAACGGAGAATCCGCTCGCCTTCGCCACAGTAGTCGAGTCGGTCGCGGGCATGAACTTCCAAATACGCCGGATCTTCACGCAATGCCCGCAGTTCGATGCGCCGGTGGTCCCGCTCGGCGCTGACCTTCGTTTCGCGATCCTGCGCCAGCTTCAGGCGACCCTCCAGCTTCTCAAGCTCTCGCCGCTGCGGGACGGCCGTGGCCACAACCACGAAACCCAAGGCCACCCCGAACACAATCAGTAACAGGCGGCCCGCACCCCGGATCACCCGCGTGCGGGCTTCCAGACGCGTCAATTTTGCCGCTTCCATGCGCTTCCTTGCCATTCGGTGTGAAGAGATGTCCCTGAAAATTCATGAATGTCAAGCCAAGTAAAGAATCCGTCGAGGTTCATTCTTATCAACGCGGCCGCGACGTGGAAGCGCCCGTTGATCAGTCGCTGTGATCCGCACTACGCAATCATGGGATGGCAAGCCGGGCGTTTTCGGGTATTCCTGTGTGCGTAAGGGATCGCACAATTGTTCCCAAAGGGCCCGCGGGCGTCGGAACAAGGGATCCGACGCCCGCGGTTTTTTGAACTCGATGCCTCTGTTTTGAGCAATTTATGCCAAAGTTTTAAAATTTTTTCTTGTGGGCCTTGATTTTTTATGTCACTTGTCCATCGCACCAAGCAACTTATCCACATATCCAAAGGATATCCGTTTGATGCCGTTTCCTGATTCCAGTTGGCCGAGGCGTTCGCTCGCAGAGTTTCCGGGGGGGGATTCCGCGCAGTGCCGGACCCCGCTGGAATTCTTTGGGGGGAATGTTTAACCGAAAGGCGTGGCCCGGCAACGGACCACGCCTTTTCGCGTCCGGCACGGCGATTTTCAAGCACGCCCGGCATCCTTGTCCTCTTGACAGGAGAGGCAGAGGGAAACCGCCGGCTTTGCCAGCAAACGCGCCATGGGAATGGTTTGCCCACAGCGTGCGCAATGTTGGTAGGTGCCCTGATCCAGCCGTTCCAGTGCCAGATCGACCTTGTGGAGAAGATTGAAATCATCTTTGGCGATTTGCCGCTCGACGTTTTCACTGGTGATTTGGACCGCCCGTTCCTCGGGGTCGCGCAGGTTCCAGTCGTCGATCGGACCAGAGTCGCCGCCGTGGTGCTTCCACTCCGCGACGATGCGTTCGCGTTCCTCGATCAGGCGGCTGCGGATTTCAGCTTGTTGGATCGCATTCATGACGGAGCAATCTAACGCCAAGCGCGGGGAATTTCGCGGCATTTTTTGACAAATCTTTTGGCGGCACCGGAGCGGTCAATCCCGGTCCGGAAATTCGCCATGCCAGCGGATCAGGGCCTCGCGGATCACGGCGGCTTCTCGGGACGGACTCAGCTCCCACACCAGCGGGCAACCGGCCGGGAAAAACTCCAGCAGGGCGGCATAATCCAGCGTGCCGCTGAAGGGCACACGATGATCACGGGCCGGCCACTCAACGTCATGCACATGGCCACCGATGATGTGGGGTGAAATCTGCTGCAACCACTCCCTGTGATCAAGCAAGCCGAGATTGTGCTTGAGTTGTACGTGGCCGAAGTCATGCCAGTAGCCGACCCACGGATTGTCGGCGAAGTGCTCCTGGAGCCTGAGCATCTCGCGCTCGGTCGGCATGTCTTCAAAGCGTGAGCGCGACTCGACGGCGAGTTTCACGCCGAACTTCGCGGCGTGCCCGGCAATGGCGTCCAGCGCCTCGATCGCCCGGTGATAGTAGAGCGGACCGATCTTCTCGCGCTGCCTGACAAAAGCGGTTTTCACCTTGATGAAATCCCGGCCGTGGCCGCCGCCCGCAGCCACCATGGCCGTCAGCGGGCGGGTCCACTTCCGCGGGTTCAACGGCACCGAACCCATGTGCAGAACGAGATATTCCGCGCTGAATTCCGCCGCAAGTTCGAGCGTGCGCAGGGTCATGTCCATCGCCCGCTGGCGATCGGCCGGCCGGTGCGAGGTGAACTCATAGGCGTCCGGCGCGTCGATCATCACCTCGACGGGCGAGGGAAAGAAATTGTGGACGCCGGAGCAGGTGAAAAGGCCCCGTTGATAGGCTTTCCGGATGCCGGGCAGCTTGGCGATGGTCATGCCATGCGACAACTCGATGTGGCTGAACCCGAGATCGACGATTTCCTCGATCATCGACTCGCCGTCAGAATGGCGGCTGTTGTTCCAGCAGGATGAAAAAGCGGGCATGCGGCGGAAAGATAAGCCCGGAAGCGCGCCGGGTGCCATCCTCAATTTTGATCCGGGATGTCCATGCACCGCTGTTGCAACTGTCTGTGATGGTTCACCTCCAAGCTCACTGTATGGACCACTTCGGACGGCGAGTTCCACGACGCGGCATCGGCTGGCATCGCATCTGGAAGCAATGCTGCCGCACAAGCAACACCGACCGACTGGGCGCTCGGAATCTGGCAGGTGGCATCCGGCGGATAGGCCCCCGGAGCAGCCGTCGTCTCCAATCCAAACTGGACAAAAGACTGATGTCGCTCGTTGTCGAAAAATCCGTCCGCCTGCTTCGGGAAGGAGAAAGCGCATGCTTCGCATGTTCCATGTCGCGCCCTTGCGGCAGGGATCGCGCTATTCAAGAGCGAGCCCGTCCGCACGGCAAACGCCGGTTTTCAATGAGGGCACTGAAAACCACACGAGGGGGCGCTTGTGCTCCCCTGTCCTTGCTCGCCAAGCACATTGCCCAGCAGTGCGATCATCGCCTGCGCCGATTGTTTTCCCGTTTCGAGCACATCGTGGTGATCCAGCGGGGTGGCGGAAATGCCGGCCGCCCAGTTGGTGAGGCACGAGAACGCGGCCACCGGCAGGCCGAGCGCCCGGGCCTGGATGGTTTCCAGCACCGTGCTCATGCCCACGGCATCCGCCCCGAGCGCGCGCAGCATGCGGATCTCCGCAGGCGTCTCATACTGTGGCCCGCGCAGGCCGGCATAGACACCCTCGTGCAGTGGCATTGCCAGCGTGCACGCCGCTTCACGAAACTCAGAACGCCATGCGGGGTCATAGGCGGCGGAAAGATCGACAAAATCGGCGCCTTCGAGCGGCGAGGTTCCTGTTAGATTGAGATGATCGGAAAACATCATCCAGGTGCCGGGGTGGAAATCCGGATTCAGGGTGCCGGCGGCATTGGTGAGGATGAGGCGTTTGATCCCCTGCCCCGCCATCCAGCGCACACCCGCCGTGGCCGCACGCGGCGCATGGCCTTCATATAGGTGCACACGGCCCTTCATCAGCACCACCGGCGCGCCTCCCAGATGACCGAAGATGAATTTTCCGCTGTGCCCCGGCACGGTGGAGGCAGGCAGCCCAGCATCCGCGAACGACACCTCGCGCTCCAGCACCACGGCGTCCGCCAGCGGCCCGAGTCCCGATCCCAGAACGATTCCTGTCATGAGGGAAGTCAGTCATCAGGCCACGTGATGTCAAGAAGGGCGTCGAATGAGAGCTTTACAGCAAAGCCTGGCACCTCACCTACGGCAAAAACCAGGGTCTCGAACTGGCACGCCTGGAGAAAACCTACGCCAATGACAACTCCGATGACGGCAAATGAATCCGTGAGAAGCAACCCCATCCCCGGGAAGTGAAGCCCACGTTATTGTTCTCGTTCGTGGGCGTGGCTGGCGGTGGGCCACCCGGAAGCGCACGGCATCGCGCACATCCGCCGCCTCCGCGCGGCCCGCTTTCCACTCGTGTTTGAGTTTTAGCAAACGCCTGCGGAAACGCCGCACGCCGCTGGAGCGCCGTCTCACCCGTTCATCCGCCCGCACCACGAAGCCGCAGAAGTCCACGCCCTCCGCCGTGCGGCAAAGGCGGTATTTTTCCGGGTGGATTTCCATCCTTCGCGCGGCCAGAGACTCGCGGCATTGTCTGCCCCAGTGGTGGAGCGTGGAACGGTCCGGGCCGAAGAGGATGAAATCATCCACGTAACGCACGTATCCCGTCACGCGCAGCTCCTGCTTCAAGAAGTGATCGAAGCGGTCCAGATGGATGTTCGCGAAATAACGCTTCAAGTCGCAATTGAGCGCGTCGGGATGGCAGCGGGCGAATTGCAGGGCGTGGCGGCGACGATCCGCGCCTTCGGTTCGTGGATCTTGAATTATCGGCAGGCACCGGGGCGGTAGCTGCGATTTTCCAGCGCTTCGGCGAGGTTCACACATTCCAGCTCCCACTCGGCGAAAAATCCCGCCGCCGGGGCGAGGATTGCTTCGGAGTGGTCGGTGACGGACTCGCCATGGGCGCGTTTCTCCTCGATCCATCGTGTGACTGGATCGCCCGCGGCGGTGCAAGGTGGCGCTGCCTCGATGAGGCAGCATGTCAATGGAAGGAGAAGGGTCGGCCCATGAAGTGTCGGAACGTCACACCTTGGGCTTTGGCTTTCTCATCTCATTGGCATGCGCTCGCGGCGAGAGCGCGCCACCTCTGAAGAGAAAGAAAAAGAGCAAAAGAGCCAAAGGATCAAAGGGAACTACGACGCCTTCTGGTGAGTGACGCTGCTGCAAAGCATGTCAAAAGGACTGCGAGGGCTCGGGGACAGCGGCGGATTCCGGGTTCAGACGAACCTCACCGCATGCTTCTTGGATAGCTTGAGCACGTCGCCGGGTTGCGGGGAGACGGCTGCTGCCGGATCGGTGAGTTTCCCGCCGTTGAGCTGGACGGAGCCGGAGGTGATGAACTGCTTGCGCAGCTCGCTGTTGGATTTTTCCAGATCGAAAGCGGCTTTGAAGGCGTGGGCCGCGAGTGATAGAACCGTCAACTCCGCAGGAAGATCCGCGATGGGGAGCTCCGGCAACTCGGCGGCGGAGAGGTCTTTTTTCGAGAAACGCGTGTCCCAGTCGGCGCGGGCGGCGGCCCCGGCTTCGTCGCCGTGGTAGCGGGCGGTGAGTTTTTCGGCGAGGGCCTTCTTGGCATCCATCGGGTGGCCGGAGGGATCGCGCGCCCCGCCTAACAGAAGCAGGTAGTAGCGGCCCATCAGTTCGTCGGAAACGCTCATGAGCTTGCCGAACATTTCCTGCGGCGGATCGCTCACGCCGATGTAGTTACCGTAGGATTTGGACATTTTCCTCACGCCATCAAGGCCTTCTAACAAAGGCAGCACCATGACGACCTGCTGCGGCTGGCCCTCTTCTTTCTGCAAATCGCGGCCAACGAGGATGTTGAAGAGCTGGTCGGTGCCGCCGAGTTCGACATCGGCGCGGATTTCCACCGAGTCCCAGCCCTGCATGATCGGGTATTGCAGTTCGTGGAGGCGGATTTCCTGGCCGGCATCGAGGCGGTTGCGGAAGTCCTCGCGCTGGAGCATTTGTTGGAGCGTGACGCGCGAGTTGAGCTTGAGGATTTCCTCGTAGCTCATCTTGCGGAACCAGTCGCCGTTGTAAACGATCTCGGTTTTCGACTTGTCGAGAATCTTGAAGGCCTGGTCGGTGTAGGTCGCGGCATTCTTGAGAACCTCGTCGCGGGTGAGCGGCGGGCGGGTGGCCGAACGGCCGGAGGGATCGCCGATGGTGGCGGTGAAGTCGCCGATGAGCAGCACCGCCTGATGGCCCAGCAACTGGAACTGCCGGAGTTTCTCAAGCGCGACGGTGTGGCCGAAATGGATGTCCGGCGCGGTGGGATCGACGCCGAGTTTGACGCGCAGCGGCCGGCCGAGACGGAGTTTTTCGAGCAATTCCTTTTCGGAGAGCACCTTGGCGGTACCTGCGCTGAGATGGGCGAATTGTTGCTCGGGAGACATGGTGAACAAGTGGAAAGTGATCGGTGATCAGTGATCAGTGGACGAACCGAGATGGAGTTTGAGGATGCGTTTGAGCTCTTCGGCGGCTTCGGGGCTGTCGGGGACACTGTGATTGCTGGGAACGATCTTTTCCGATGCGACCGGTGAGACGTGTGACGACCAGTAAGGCACGACGCCGTCGCTGCTTTCAGGGGTGTTGCCCTTGCCGCGGTCGCCGATGATGGAGTGGGCGGCGATCTTGTCCGGCAGCGGAAGTTGATTCAGCGCAAGGGTGGCGGGGTTGTCGGGCGAAAGGCTGTTGATGGAAGTGGGGAGACGCCGGGAGGGATCTTCACCCTGCGCGACATCCTCGGCGGCTTGCAGCATGCCGTCCAGCAGCTCAATGGTCAGGGTTTTGGGCAAGCGGATGAGTTTGGAAAACCATAGGGCGGGACGAAGGTTGGCCATCGGGCTGCCGCGGTGTGGGACGGCGAGAAAGACAACGCGCTCGGGCTCGGTGAGCGGCTGATAGAAGGCCGCGTCCTCAATGAGCTTGCGGGTTTCTCCCGAGACCCTGAGTTGATCGAGCGGCTTGTTGAAGTTCGCGTCATAGAAGACCGACTTGGGGTCGGTGACGCTGGAGCGGGTGATGAGGCCGCCCATGGAATGGGAGACGACGACCATGCGCTTGAGGTTGCCGTCATGGCCCTTGGTGCGGGCATAGGAGCAGGTCTCGCGCATGAGTTCGCGGAATTTCATGCTGCTGTAGATCCAGGGATTCCCAGTCGGATAGTTGTAGAGCCAGATCTGATAGCGCTCGCGGAACCAGGGCTCCGGCGCGAGTTCGTTGATCATGTTCTTGAACGCGTCCGGACTGGAGACCAGGCCGTGGACGAAGACGACGGGGATTTTTTCCGGATCGTAGGGAGTGATGAAATAGACGCCGGATTCCTCCATGTAACGGTCAGGCAGAATCACGTTCTGGATTTTCAGATCATCGAGTTCGCACATCTGCCAGTAGAAGGCGTTGGCGGCGGTCCAATCGGCGGTGAGGGTGTGGCTGGAGGAGCCGATCCGGGTTTCATCCTGCTTCCAGCGCTTGGTGAAGTGCCAGACGGGCACACCGGGCTGATCGAAGGCCAGCAGGGCGGTGGAGGCGTAGGGCAGGCCGTTGGGCAGATGGTATTTCTCGCGTTTCTGGCCGACGGGTGAGGTTTTCTTCCAGCCGACCAGGGGGACGCCGACGCCATCGGTGGTCTTGTGGTTGCGGACGATCTTGCCGTTGACAAGGGAGGCGGGGAACAGGACGTCCAGTTTTGCGAGATCCAGTTCTTCCGGGCCGGAAGGGGCGATGCGGGTGCCAATGGCCGCCGCCCGGGTGTCCCAACCGTTGGGGCCGCAGCGGAGTTGGTCGAAGAGTTTGGCGACTGCCGCATTGTAGCGTGCACGCGCCGATTCCCACTCGCCCGTGCGGGAGGCATTTTCGAGGATTTCCCAGTTCCGGCGCGCCTCGGCAATGAGAGAGACCGCTGGAGCGCGCGAGTTCAACGGGACGCGGTGGCACTGCGGTGGTTGGGGGGCACCGCAGTGGCAGAGGAGCACGACGCAAAGCAAAGGAGCGAGGTGATGGCGAATGGTCATTACGGACAAGGCGGGCACAGAATGGCTTGTGTCGACACGCTGCCAAGTCTGGAAAATTGGCCCGGACAAGAAATCTCCCGCAGGGCCGCGTCCCGGAAAGAATTTGCCGCCTCGTTGTTCCGAAGGCGGTCAACGACAGCTTGGCGGGAAACACCGGTTTCAGCAAGAACCGACGTCTTCCTGGACGATGCTCTCGATTTCGGTCACGCCGAACTCAAGTCCCCGCAAACGGAAGCGCGGCGGCGCGTTCCGATCCTTGTGCGGGCCCGGCAGCCACTCGAGGATTCCGCTCAGGGGCTTGGCATGGTCGGTCAGCGAGACCGTCACGCGTTTTCCCAGCATCACGCCCCAGCGCGATTCAAAGGCGCGCTTTGCCTCAGCGAGGTCCTCGCGCCAGCGCCGGTAGCCATCCTCGGGCGCTTTCGCGTCGAAGTTGAATTGTCCCTGGTCGAAGTTCATGGGCGCTTGGCGACTGCGTTCGGAAAAGTCGCGGACGATGTGCAGGCCGAAGACCCTGTGGCAATCGTTTTCAGTGCAGCTGGGGATGGCGCGGCCATTTCACCGCAGCGCGGGGCAGATCATTCCGGCTTGATCCCCGGCGGCAGGGAAACAAGGCTGTCGCCCATGTCAACCGCTGTTCAGCACACGCTTGCCGCTCCTGCCACGCTCGAGGGAACCTCCCTCCACACCGGAGAAAAGGTCACCCTCACCCTGCGGCCCGCCCCCGAGGGCCACGGATTCAAGTTTCGCCGCATCGATCTGCCGGACCAGCCATTCATCAATGCGGACGTGGACAAGGTCCAGACGGTCGAGCGCGCCACCACGCTGTCGGAGGGCTCGGTGAAGGTGCACCCCGTGGAGCACGTCATTTCGGCACTCACCGGGATGG
>JBGSUP010000482.1:0-2139 GCA_041753485.1 Akkermansiaceae bacterium | reverse complement strand
CTGCCGCCTGCTCACCGCGGCCGGCGGTTGCTCCGCGCTTGTGCTCTACGAAAGCGTGAGCCGCGCGCCCGGATTCGTTTTTGAAACCGCGGCGGATGCCTGCCGGTTCATCATCTGGGCGGTGGGACAATTCGATGAATTCCAACGCATCGTCTCCACCACCACGGCCCATGGGAAACTGGTCGATCTCGCCTGCACGGTGGAGGGCAACCACGTCTATCTGAACTTCGAATTCACCACCGGCGATGCATCCGGCCAGAACATGGTCACCCTGGCGACGCAGGCGGTTTGCGATGACATCATCGCACGCGCACCGGTCATGCCGGAGCGCCACTATGTCGAATCCAATCTATCAGGCGATAAAAAGGCCAGCGCCCGCGCCTTCACCACGGCCCGCGGGAAAAAGGTCACCTCAGAGGCGCGTCTGCCGGCGGTTCTCATCGCCAGACACCTGCACACCACGCCGCAGGCGATGGTGGACTACTGGCGGATGTCAGCCATCGGCGGGGTATTGAGCGGCACTCTTGGCATTCACGGCCATTTCGCCAATGGCCTGGCGGCGCTTTATCTGGCAACCGGCCAGGACGCCGCCTGTGTGGCGGAGTCGGCCATCGGAGTGACCCGTTTTGAGGTGACGGAGGATGGAGGTTTGTATGCATCGGTCACCCTGCCGGGCATCATGGTGGGAACCGTCGGCGGCGGCACCGGCCTGCCGACGCAAAAGGCCTGTTTGGAGTTGATGGGACTCCATGGTCCGGGAAACGCCCGCGCGCTGGCGGAAGTCTGCGCGGGAGTCTTGTTGGCGGGCGAACTCTCGATCATCGCGGCACTCAGCGCCGGTCATTTCTCACGGGCCCACCGCAAGCTCGCGCGCGGACGTCCGGTACCCGACGCCACGCCATGAATCGCTGGCTAATCTATCAGAAGGAACGGTTTCCCCTGCTGGCGCACGGTCCCCTGATCGCGGCCTTCAGCGCCTGTGCGGTTGCGTTTTCCAGTTTGCTGCGCAACTCACCCGCGCCCGGGTGGCAGGCCTATTTCACAGCGTTCGGAGTCTGCCTGTTGATGTTCCTGCAACTGCGCATTGCCGACGAATTCAAGGATGCGGGAGAAGACGCGCGATGGCGGCCCTACCGTCCGGTGCCGCGCGGGTTGGTGAAACTATCCGAGTTGCGCGTGGTGTTCGGCATCGCCGCGCTTGTGCAGATCGCGCTGGTTGCGGCGCATGACCTCCGGTTGTTCATCGTGCTTGGCATCGCCTGGACCTATCTCACGCTGATGAGCGTCGAGTTTTTCTGCCGGGATTGGCTGAAAAGGCACCCGGTCGTCTATCTGCTCACCCACATGGGCATCATGCCATTGGTCGATTTTTTCGGCACGGCCTGCGAGTGGCTGCCACGCGGATCATCCGCACCCACCGGGCTGAGCTGGTTTCTTGCGGCGAGCTTTTTCAACGGCATCGTCATCGAAATCGGCCGCAAGCTGCGCCAACCCGGCGACGAGGAAGAGGGCGTCGAAACCTATAGCAGGCTCTGGGGGAAATCCGGCGGTGCCGCCGTGTGGCTCATGGCCATGTCGGCCACACTCGCATGTGCCGGGATGGCGGCATGGCAGATTGGTTTCGCCCTGCCCGTGGTGATTGGCCTCGGTGTTGTCCTCACCATCGCGATCTGGGTGGTGAACCGCTATGTCAGCGGCAGACTGCCCGGCAAGCGGATCGAATCCATCACCGGCTTCTGGACGCTCGCTCTCTATCTGTTACTCGGTCTGGTGCCACTTTGGCTGCGTGGATAAACCGTCATGGACTTCCTGTTTCCCGATTCCCATGAACCCAGGTTCGATCCCCATCTCGGCGGAAAAGGGGCTGCTTTGGCGCGACTTGGCGAACTCGGATTTGAAGTTCCCGCCTGGTTCGGCGTGCCGCCGGATGCCGTTTGGACCGCTGGCGAACTGAACGCGGCGCTCGTCCTTCTGGGCGAAGGTCCGTATGCCGTCCGATCGTCCGGGATCATGGAAGATGGTGCCGGGAATTCGTTTGCGGGACAGTTTGAAAGTCACCTGGAGGTCACTGCGGAAAACGTGGCTGCCAGAATCCACGATGTCCGGGCCTCGGCGCGAGGTGAGTCCATCCTGAGCTAT
>JBGSUP010000481.1:0-6538 GCA_041753485.1 Akkermansiaceae bacterium | reverse complement strand
CGAAGAGCAGCACCTCCTGCGGCACGATGGCGATCTGCGAGCGGATGGCCTGCAGTGCGAGCGAGGATGCCGGGCGGTTGTCGAAAAGCACCTGCCCGTCTTCCGGACTGTTGAAACCGAGGATCAGCGAGAAAACCGTCGATTTTCCAGCCCCGGAGGGACCCACCAAGGCGACGCGCTGGCCGGGGGTGACGAGGAAATCCAGCTGGCGCAGCACCTGGACATCGGGCCGCGAGGGATAGCGGAAGGAAACGTTCACAAACGAGAGGTAGCCGCCGAGTTGCGCCTTGGCGTCGCCATCCGCACGTTCGGCGGGTTCGTCCAGCAACTCACGCAGCCGCTCGGTGGCTCCGGCGCTTTGCTGGAACTGCGAGATGATTTCCGGAAATGATCCCAGCGACGCGCCAACGAAGATCGAGAACAGGATGAACGCGGCGAAGTTCGTCCAGGTGATTTCACCGGTGGCCAGCATCCGCGCGCCATGCCAGACGACGAAGGAGATGGTCCCAAACAGCGCGAAGATGATGAACGACAGGAAGGCGGCGCGGTTTTTCGCGCCACGCTTGGTCACGCCGAGAAAACGTTCCAGCGCGCGGGAGTAGCGGGCGTTTTCAAACGGCTCGTTGGTGAAGGCTTTCACATCGGCGATGCCCTGCACGCTTTCCTCGATCACGGTGCCGGCCTCGGCGAGTGCGTCCTGCGCGTCCCTGGAGTAGCCGCGGACCTTGCGCCCGAAAAACGCGATGGCCAACACCACCACCGGCACGCTGCCGAGCATGATGAGCGAGAGTTTCCACGAGGAGATGAAGATGAAGGTGAGCCCGCCGATCAGGATCACGGTTTGTCGAACCGCCTGTGGCACGGTGGTCAGCAGCGTCTCGCGCACTACGCCAAGATCGGCGGAAACGCGGTTGCTCAGCGCGCCGGCACGCTGTTCGTGAAAGAACGACATCGGCAGGCGCACCAGATGATCGAACAGATCGCGGCGCAGGCGGTTGAGCGCGGACTCGCCGGAGCGGATGAATCCCTGCACCCGGAAAAACGCCACGAATGCCTGCAAGGCCAGCACCGCGGCAAGCTGCAGCACGATCTGGTTGGAACGCGCGAGAATCACCGCCGGATCGACCTGTTGTCTCAAGGCGTCCGAGGGATTGCCCACCAGTTCCTTGAGGAAATACGGAAAGCCGAGCGACAGGATGGCGGTGAAAAACAAGGCGGCCAGCGATGGGAAAAACACCGCCTTTTCCCGCATCAGGTAACCGAGGATCCACCGGTGGGACGAGATGGATTTTTTCGGGGACGCTGCGGACATGCGCGGATGGGAAACGATCCGGGCTGCGGCGTCAATGACGGCGACGCCTGCCCACGAAGATCAAAACCATGCCCACCAGCAAACCACTCGTCGAAGGCTCCGGAACAAGGGTTCCGGTGATGCCTTGGATCGTGCTCGAATAAACTTTCACATCCGTGTAGGCCGTGAAGTCGCCAAACTCGGATGGATCATCATCGCCGTCACCCGTTGCCACCGCCTCAAGGAAGTCCGGGCCGTCATCCACGAAATGCGCGATTCCCGCGAGCACCCACTGCCCGCCCCGATAGATGAACATTCCTCCTCCGGAATCACCGTTGGCACCCTGACCATCGTAGGCGGTCGCTCCAAGACCGCTGGGACCATCGAAGTCCGTTACCACGTAGAGCTGGTTGTTGGGAGCTTGATTCGTGCCGAGATTTACCAGGTAGTTCCCTTCCACGGTATTGGTCGCCCAGCGCATGCCATTGGCCTCGCTGGCGCCCGGAGCCACCCAGTCATAAGGCGCGGTCGTGTCGTTGGTGAAGGCTCTGCCGAACATCAGCAGGAATTCCCCGGAGGTCGCGGCAACCGAGGCCAGCGGGATGGTCGGCAGACTTGGCAACGGGGGGTCGGACACACCGCCGCCGATTCGATAAAGCCGCAGATCCGAGCTGCCAATCTGGATCGGGGAGCCATCCACCGAGTATGGATTGCCGGCCACCGTAATGCTTGTCGGCGCGGACACGTGGTTGGCACCCAACACCCAGCCCCGCTGGGTTGATGGATTGTAGCCGAGATAGACTCCTGATGTGTTCTGAGTCCGCACCAGATTGTCCCAATATGGAAACGGAGCGTAAGCGGTGGCGCCGAGGTAGGTGTTCAGCCCGATCTCAGTGGAGTTGTTATTTCCGGAGCCATTGGTCCCCGCCACGATCACCGCGGATGCGGGTGACGCCGCCAGAAGAGTCAGCAATGGGAAAACGGATCGGAAGGAATTTTTCATTTCAGAGTAGCGGCATTTTCCACGGAATTCCGGCGTCGTCAACCCTGCTCCACCCTCGCGAGGATCCACAGCAGGTCGGCGAGTTTGTTGAAAAACAGGCGCACGCTTTCGGGCACCGGTTCGCCGGACTCATGCAGCGCGAGGATTGCACGTTCCGCACGGCGCGCCACCGCTCTGGCGAAATCCACTCCCGCGCGCGCCAGACAGCCTTCCGCGCCGGGCCGTGCCCAACCGGTGAAGCGGATGCCGCGGCTTTCATACTTGTGCGCCTCGGCGACCACCCACTCGACGTCCGTCATTTTGATCAGCGGAAAGTTTGTCTCGCGGTAGCGCGCCTCGTCCTCAGGCAGCGTGGCGAGCTGGCCCATCAGGCCGATGAGTTTTTCCTGGAGCGCGTCGATGAGCGCGATCCACTCGGGATCCGCGCCGGACGCGCGGGCCATGCCGAGCGCCGCGTTGAGTTCGTCCACGCAGCCCAGCGCCTCGATGCGGAGCGAGGTTTTCACGATGCGCCTGCCGAACAACAAATCGGTGTCGCCGTCGTCGCCCCGGCCGGTGATGATGCTCATGTGCGGCGAGTATAGGCGTCTGAAACACTGCTGTCCACCCGTCACTCGGACGCCTTGCGTTTGATGCGCCGGACATCGGCCTTGATGAAATGCTCCTCGCCGAAATCCTGGATCAACGCGAGTGCCGCTTGAGGGCGGCCAGCCTGCTCCAGCACCCTCGCCTTGGCTTGATAGAAGTAGCGCCAGTGCAGCTTCTGATCAATGCGCAGGCGGTTCATGTGTTCCTCCAGGCGCCGCAGTTCGGTCAATGCCGGAGCCGTGCCCTCGACATGCGACAGCGCCTCGGCATAAAGCCCCGCGCAGGCGACATCGGCCAGGGCGAAATGTCCGCTGGGCAGCTCGCGCGCGGGGGCGAGACGACGGTTTTCCGCCATGAAACGCAGGAACAGCGGCTGCCATTCCGCACGCTGGCGGTCGATGATTTTCCGCCAGTCACCGCGGTAGGCGTCGCGACGGTGCAGTTCCCAAATCGCGCGCGCCTGCGCCGGATACTGCCGCAAAACATCCGCCATGAGCCGGTCGAGGTCATGCCAGAGAAAAGAGCGTTTCATCGACATCAAGGCGAAAACCACGATCAGGATGGCGGCGGGAACCCGGGGAGACATCCCGGCAAACAAGCGCCGCCATGCCGCCGCGAGGGCGATGGCCGCCCCGAGGCAGAACCACGGCATCCCCGGATAGATCCGGTATTCCGGCATGAACTCGGGGATCAGATACAAAACCCGGAACAACATCGTGGCGGTGAAAAGAAACAAACACACGCCTAACAGCCGGGTGGGCCTGCGCCAGGCCAGCCACACGCTCGATCCCGTCAGCGCGAGCATCCCCGCCGCAGACCACATCGCGCCGCTGTCCGGAATGTTCCAGAACGATGCGCCGGGCGGGATGAGGGTTTCCGCGATGTGGTGATCGGCGCTCAGCGAAACCGGAACCACCGCGCGCCACGCGAACTCCCAGAACACCCGCGTCAGCGTGTAGGCATGCCCGATGAAACGCGGCTGTTCCCACTTGCTGGTGGCCCCGATGAGGTAGGGCAGGAGCCCGCCGACCCACAGCACGGTGAGGGCACCTGCGGCCACCGCCACCAGCCACCACGCCTTGCGGCGGATCATGCGCCAGTGCTCCGGCGTCATGAACGCAAGCCCCACCGCGCCGGTCATCATCAGTGCGTGGAACAGCCCCGGGCCTTTCGACATCGTCGCGCCGGCGATGCCTAACAGAGTCCACAGCAGCTTGATCCATCCGCCGTCCTGCAGAAACGAGAGCAGCGCCCACGACGCAAGCAGGGAAAACAAGGTCACCCAGGCGAGATCCTGCGTTCTCGCATAGTTCGGAATCTCGCTGGCGAGCGGATGCACGACGAACAACAGCGCGGCAAACAAGGCCACCCCGCCAGGCGCGCGGCCGCGGATGAAATCCCGCCCGAAGCCGAACAAGACGCAGGCCACCGCGGTGTGCAGCAGCCAGTTCACCGCATGCACACCCACCGGCGACAGGCCGAACAGCTTGTATTGGGCGAAATAGCCGAGGTTGGTCCAGCGCAACGCGACCCCATGGAAGATGTCGCCCACGCGGATCGCCTCGTTGTCGCGGATCTGGGTGGGATCATCCAGATAGAACTGCGAACCCAGACACCAGATGTGCGCCAGCGCACTGGCGGCGATGATCAGGAGCAATGGCAGCCAGCGGCGCTTGCCCGCCTCCTCCGCAACCGGTTTGTCCATCCGCTCCGTGGCCATGGAGGTTTTTATCACCGCCGACACGGGAGCGGGCAAGCCTCCAATCAATGACCGGATCCGGCCGCCGGCTTGACCCGCATCACCCGCCGGCTAGCGTCGCGACAAGGTGACGATGAAACTCGCGAAACTCGGCGACGGGCCGGAAATTTTCCACACGATCCAGGGCGAGGGCATTTCCGCCGGTTTGCCCGCCGTGTTCGTGCGCGCCTCGCGCTGCAATTTGCACTGCGTGTGGTGCGACACGGATCACACCTGGAACTTCGAGGGCACGCCGTGGTCGCATGAGAAGGATGCCGTGCCCGGCTACGTGAAACATCGCAAGCAGGACGTCACTTGTGAAATCACGCCCGCCGCGGCCGCCCGGCTCGTCCTCGCATTCAACTGCCCGCGGGTGGTCATCACCGGCGGCGAACCGCTGCTGCAGCAGGAGGAATTTCTCGCCATGACCGGCGGAATCCGCGAACAGGTCCCGGATTGCACGTTCGAGGTGGAAACCAACGCCACACGCGTCCCCACGGCCGCGTTTGCCGATGCGGTGGATCAATTCAACGTCTCGCCGAAACTCGCCAACGCGGGCATGCCGGAAGGGCTGCGAATCAACCCGGGGGCGCTGCGTTTCTTCGCCACATCGCCCAAGGCGTGGTTCAAGTTCGTGGTTTCCTCGCCCGCCGATCTAACCGAAATCGGGATGTTGCAAACCCGTCATCAAATTCCCCGCGAGCGCATCCTGCTCATGCCCGAAGGCCGGACCGCCGGGGAACTCGACCGCACCGCGCCGCCGCTCGCCGAACTGTGTCGCGAGCTCGGCTTCCGTTTCTGCGACCGCCTCCACATCCGCCTGTGGGGCGACCGCCGGGGCGTGTGACAGATGATGAAACGCTCGTAGCGGCGCTCCATGAGCGTCGATGCCGATGAGATGTGAAGTCCGACGTTCACAGACCGCCGCTACATTTTCATGGGCAGTCGCTGAGGGAAACGCGCGGTTTTTCACAGTTGGTGCCAAGTCTGTGCGCTGGACAGTGTGAGCTTGGGAAACCACCGTCCTCGGCATGGACCCGAACGCACCCTTCGCCCCCCGTGGCGACAAGAAAAAGTTGGAAGAGGCGCTGGATTTCACCCCGAAATTCGACACAGACGGGCTGATCCCCGCACTCGCGATGGATGCCACCACCCGTGAACCCTTGATGCTCGCCTACATGAACGCCGAGTCGCTGCGGCGCACGCTGGAGATCGGCGAGGCCGTCTATTGGTCGCGCTCGCGGCAGGAATTCTGGCACAAGGGTGCGACCTCCGGCCACATCCAGCGGATCGTGGAAATCCGCACCGACTGCGATCAGGACGCGCTGATTCTGGTGGTCGAGCAGATCGGTGCCGGTGCCTGCCACACCGGGCGGGGCTCTTGTTTTTACCGCAAGGTGCTCACCCCCGCCGCGGGCGAAACCGCGAAACTCGAATGGATCGGTCCCGGAAAATCATTCGATCCGGCCTCGGTTTATGGAAAACCCTGATTTTTCGGCAATTTCACGGTTGCAATTGCCGTGCGGAGCCGCTAGCTCTCCCGCCCCGCGCGACCGGGCACCCCGCCCGACTCATGCGCAACGCACTCATTTTCCGCCAAGGAGGACCCCATGACCATCATTGACAAGATCGAACAAGAACAACTGAAGCCAGACATCGCCTCATTCAATGTGGGAGACACCGTGAAAGTTCATTGCCGCGTGGTGGAAGGTGGCAAGGAGCGGATCCAGATTTTCGAAGGCCTGGTGATCGCCCGCAAGGGAGCCGGCGTGAACGCCTCGTTCACCGTGCGCAAGATTTCCTACGGCGAAGGCGTCGAGCGGGTTTTCCCGGTCCACACCCCGCGCATTGCCAAGATCGAAGTCATCAACCGCGGCAAAGTCCGCCGCGCCAAGCTGCACTACCTGCGCAGCCGGGT
>JBGSUP010000480.1:0-14922 GCA_041753485.1 Akkermansiaceae bacterium | reverse complement strand
GCCAAGACCGCGAGGCCGCACTCGCCGCCCTCCAGTCCCGCCCGATCGAAACCTTCGATTTCCACCATCCGAATGCCGTCACCGCCCACTGGGCCCGCGAGAATTTCGAGATACTCGGCCAGCGCCTTGGCGTGGAAATTTCCAGACGTTGCACCCTTCCCGTGCGGGAAGTCGCGTTCTGGGTCGATGCCTTGTTCCGCTTTGCAGCCACCCCGGCGGAAAACCCGGCACGCCTTCGCACACTTGCGGATTCCGTCCACGGCGGCGATCCAGCCGACAGCGTCATGATGGAGCGACTCGAAGCCCTCCTTGGCATGCTCACCTTGCTGATGCGCGTGGTGCTGGTAGCCGACGAACTTGAAGGTTTCTCCGCCGACGAAACCGCCGCCCTCAGACTGGCCGCCTTCCTCGGCAGTCTGCGCCAATCCGTCGAGCGGCTCGACGTCATCCTCTCGCTCAATCAGGACATTTGGGAGAGCGCCTTTGTGCCCCGCCTCAGCGGCGGGCTGACCGATCGCCTGTCCGAGGTGGTCGTCGAACTCGAACCGCTCACCGAGGGGGAAATGGTGGCCTTGCTCGAATCGCGGGTCCCGGGGCTGGGTCGGCGGGTGCTGTCCCGGGTGGACCGCAGCAATGCGGGAAACCACGCCCGCGGCTTGATCCGGGCTGCCGGAGTCGCCTGGTTGAAAGCCACCGCGATGGACTCCGCCCCTGAAACCGCCCGGACGGCGATCAAAACCCCCATTTCCGTTGGGGTGGAAACCTTTATAAAGCCATTGATTGAGGCGCAACCGGGCACCCCACCGGTGCCGCGCGGCGAAACCGCAGCCGATAGCGAGCCGACTCCCAGTCCGGCCGAATCGGTATCCGCAGCGGAGACCGCCGCCGCTCCACCACCCGGGGAAGCGGTGGCAGATCCCAACCGGGTCGATGATTTGTTGCGCCAATTCCGCGACCGCTATGGCCGCGGCAGCCATTGAAAAAGTTCACAAACCCCTTGCGGGACCGGGGGCATTGGGTGCTTATTGCCGCGGCAACGGCATGAGCAATTCAACCACCGAAATCGAGGCGCCCGACGCGATCACCCGCGCGGCGCGAGCCGCCGACAGCTACCACGCCGAGACCGATGATCTGGTAGGCGAGCGCATGGTGCTCAACATGGGCCCCTCCCACCCGGCCACCCACGGCGTGCTCCGCCTCGTGCTGGAACTTGATGGCGAAGTCATCGCCAAGGCCGATCCGGATGTGGGCTTCCTGCACCGCGGCGACGAAAAAATCGCCGAAAACATGCACTACAACCAGTTCGTGCCTTACACGGACCGCCTGGACTATCTCGCACCGCTCGCCAACAACGTGGCCTACGCCTGCGCAGTCGAGAAACTCATGGGCTGGACGCTGCCGCCGCGCGGCCAGGCGCTGCGCGTGCTCTGCTGCGAACTCGCCCGCATCTCCTCCCACATGCTCGGCGTAGGCGTCTGCGCCATGGACGTCGGCGCGATGACGGTTTTCCTCTACACCTTCACCGAGCGCGAAAAGGTCTATAACCTCTGCGAACAACTTACCGGCGCGCGTTTCACCACCTCCTACACCCGCGTCGGCGGCCAACTCCGCGACATGCCGCCAGGTTTCGAGGCCTCCGTCCGCCAGTTCCTCACCGAATGCGAGGTCACCATCGGCGAAATTTCCAAACTGCTGGACCGCAACAAGATCTTCCTCGACCGCATGGTCGATGTCGGCGTGATCAGCCGCGACTCCGCCATCGCCTGGGGTCTCACCGGCCCCAATCTGCGGGCCTCCGGCGTGCCGCGCGATCTGCGCAAGGACAGCCCCTACCTCGGCTACGAGAACTATCAGTTCGACGTGCCAGTCGCCGGGGAAAGCGATTGTTACGCCCGCTATCAGATCCGAATGGAGGAAATGCGCCAGTCGATCCGCATCTGCCGCCAGGTGCTCGACAGCATGCCGCCGGGGCCGGTCAACCTCGGCGACACCAAAAGCATGCTGCCCGCCAAAGAGCGCGTGATGATGTCCATGGAGGAGCTCATCCACCACTTCATCGTCTCCACCCAGGGCATCGACGCACCAGCCGGCGAGGTCTATTTCGCTGCGGAAAACCCCAAGGGCGAACTCGGTTTCTACATCCACTCCAAGGGCGGCGGCGTCCCCCACCGCCTGAAAATCCGCAGCCCCTCGTTCTGCAATCTGTCCATCGTCTCACGCCTGCTCCCAAGCCACATGGTCTCGGACATCCCCGCCATCCTCGGATCGCTTGATTTCGTGATGGGCGAGTGTGACCGATGATGTTATCCCGTCCCACGTCATGAAAACGACCATACCTGCCCTGCTGGCTTTGCTGTTCGCCTCATCCGCATCCGCCGAGTTCCGCATGTGGACCCGGAGCGACGGCAAATCCGCCGAGCTCGAACTGATCTCCGTCACCGAGGCGGATGGCGGGAAATGCGGCGAGTTCAAGATGCGCAATGGCAAGACGATCACGCTCAAGGCATCCGTCCTCAGCGAGGCCGACGCAAAACTGCTCGATGAGTGGAAACCCGCCGCAGCCGCCCCACCCGCCGCAGCCAGCGTGTTCGATGATTTTCTCGATGGCAACCTAGTGAAACTCAGCGGCAAGTCGCTCAAACCCGTGAAGGA
This sequence comes from Akkermansiaceae bacterium, assembly GCA_041753485.1. Lineage (GTDB taxonomy): Bacteria > Verrucomicrobiota > Verrucomicrobiia > Verrucomicrobiales > Akkermansiaceae > Luteolibacter. Next base: position 12,270 of record JBGSUP010000480.1, on the reverse strand, counting down.
GTTCGAGAAACCCGCGAAGTATTATCTGTTCTACTACACCGCCTCGTGGTGCGGCCCTTGCCAGAAGTTCACTCCCTCGCTGGTGGAGTTCTACAATAAGAACAAACCCGGCAATTCGGATTTCGAAGTGATTCTCATCACCAGCGACAGTGATGAGGAAGCGATGGAGAGATACGCCTTCGACAAGGAAATGCCATGGCCGCATCTGAAGCTTTCCAAGGTGGAGAAATTCAAAAAGGAATTCAGGCACCCGGGCAATGGCATTCCCAATCTCGTGCTCACCGATCTTGAGGGCAAGCTCCTCAAGACCAGTTACGAAGGTAAGAGTTACCTCGGCCCCACGGTGGTCATGAATCATCTGGAAACTCTTCTCAAATAGGAATCCGGCGCAGCCACCAACCGTCACCTCACATTCATGTCCCTTACGCCGCTCGCAGAATCCATCGCCTCGCACGAGACACCCGGCACGAAATTCTTTCCGCCTTTCGAAGCGACTCCGGATCTCGATGCCGAGGCCGACCGCCGAATTTCCCATTATCCGGAAAACAAGCGCTCCGCCACCCTGCCGCTGCTCCATATCGTGCAGCACAAGTTCGGTTGCATCTCCGCCGCCGCCATCGACTGGGTGGCCGCAAAACTCGACCTGGAACCCATCAAGGTGCTCGAGGTTGTCACCTTCTATCCGGGGTTCCATCAGTCCGCTCCCGGCAGGTTCCATATCCGCGTCTGCCGCACCCTGTCCTGTGCGATGGGGGGGTCCCACGAACTCATGGCGCGCCTTTGCGAACTCACCGGCATCGACCGCTCAAGCATGGACTCACACCATCACCCGGTCGCCGTTTCCCCATGCGGAAACTTCTCCGTCGAGTTTGCCGAGTGCCTGGCTTCCTGTGGCACGGCCCCGGTCTGCATGGTCAACGATGATTTCCACGAGGGAATACAGGCTGATCACGCGGAAGAACTTCTCGCCAAGTACTCGAACAAGTCTTGAATCCGCAGCGCGTCGGATAATACCACCATCCAAGTCATGAAACCCAAACTCTGTCACCTCCTCTTCGTCGCTTTCTCCGGACTCGCTCTCGCGAAGGAACCGGTCAACTTCGCCATCCAGCCGGTGCCGCGCGAAGGCGGCTGGATGCAACGCCATGAATCCTTCAATCAGATCTCAAAAATGGGCGAGGCACAGCTCGTCTTTCTCGGAGATTCGATCACCCAAGGCTGGCAAGGCAGCGGCAAGGATCCCTGGAACAAAACCTGGGCCCCGATGAAGGCTGCCAATTTCGGCATCAGCGGCGACCGCACCGAACACGTTCTGTGGAGGCTGCAAAACGGCAATTTCGACGGTTTGAATCCCAAACTGATCGTCCTGATGATCGGCACCAACAATACCGGCCACCAGGGGCGCTCCATGCCGGAACACGACAACGCCATTTTCACCTCCACTCCCGAACAGACCGCCGCCGGCATCAAAGCCATTCTCGATCTGCTTGGCACGAAACTGCCGGAGACCAAAGTCCTGGTGCTGGGGATTTTCCCGCGCGGTGCCACAGCCGATGACGCCATGCGCAAGCAGAATGTGGCGGCCAACCTGCTCATTGCCAACATGGCAGACGGCAAGCGGATCTTCTTCAAGGATATCAGCGACGCATTCCTCAAACCGGACGGCACGCTGCCGAGGGAAGTCATGCCGGATCTGCTCCACCTCAGCCCGCAAGGCTATCAGCTCTGGTCCGACGCCATCGAGCCGACCGTCAGGGAGTTGATGAACTAAGCGGCCGCCTTCATCCATCGGCGCGGTCCGCGCACGGGTCTTTTCGAGATGCCAAGGCGAGCACCGGGGATCGCACCCGTTGCTGGAAGTTCCCGCTGTCGGTGAGAAAACCCACGCGGCCCGTCGCGCATTCAAGGAATTTTACCGCGCATTTCTCGTAAACCGGGGTTTTTTTAAACCCGCATTCGACAAATCGCGGCGGCTGTCCCAGCCTGCTTGGGTGTTCGATGCGTTGTATCCCCTGCTCCGCTCCGGCCTGTTCCGTCTGGACCCGGAAACCGCCCACCACCTCAGCATGACCGCCCTCAAGCTGGCGGAAAAATCCGGCATTCTCGGCCTGCTTCAGCCAAGCGCCGACCTCGCCGAACCGGTCGAGGTGATGGGCTTGAAGTTCCCCAACCGCGTCGGTCTCGCCGCCGGTCTCGACAAGGCGGGCGATTGCATCGACGCGCTCGGCCGGCTCGGCTTCGGCTGCGTGGAAATGGGCACCATCACGCCCCGGCCACAGGCGGGAAATCCCAAGCCGCGCCTGTTCCGGTTGATCCCGCAGGAGGCGATCATCAACCGCATGGGCTTCAACAATCCCGGCATCGACATCGGCGTGGCCAACGTGCGCCAGTCGAAATCCTTCCGTGGCGTGATCGGTTTCAACATCGGCAAAAACAAGGACACCCCCAACGAAAACGCGGCGGACGACTACCTCGCCTGCCTGCGCAAGGCCTATCCGGTGGCCGGCTACATCGCCGTGAACCTTTCCTCGCCCAACACCCCGGGCCTGCGCGACCTTCAGGGAGCCGGGGCAAGCGCGCGCTTGTTAGACAAACTCAAGAACGAACAGCGGAAACTCGCCGCGCAACACGCCAAACACGTGCCGCTGCTCTTCAAGGTGGCTCCCGATCTCGATGAAGCCCACATCCGCGATCTGTCGAAAGTCTTTCTCGACGGCGGCCTGGACGGCCTGATCGCCACCAACACCACGCTCGATCGCGTGGCCGTGGCATCCCATCCCCGCGCCGGGGAGGCCGGCGGACTTTCCGGGCGGCCTTTGTTGGAAAAGAGCAACGAGGTGCTGCGCGCATTCGCCAGCCATCTGGGCGGCAAAATCCCGATCATCGGCGTCGGCGGCGTCTCCTCGCTCGAAGATGCGCGGGAGAAGATCCACGCCGGAGCCACGCTGGTGCAGATCTACACCGCCTTCATCTATCAGGGCCCGCGGCTGGTGCGCGAGCTGGCGATGGGGTTGTGAGCTTTGAAGCCTCGCGCAAAGCCGCAAGGCGCGAAGTTTTCAAGAAATCAAGAAACCCAAACTCTTCTTCCTTCGCGTCTCTGCGCGTTTGCGCGAGCCACTCTTCATTTCAACCAGGCGAGTGATGATGGCCGGAAGCCGCCGCCGGAAAAAATTTTCCCCGTGGTCCGAATATTTCGGGATTGCCACCGTCGAAGTCCGCACAACCTCAAGCAAGCAAGACCATGAAATCATTCATCATCACCTCCGCCGTCGCTTTTCTCGCCCTGTTCGGTGCGACCACCCAGGCTGAAGCCCGCCCCCACAGGGGATATTCATCCAGCCAGGTTTACATCAGTGGCTATCGCTCCTGCGGCACGCCGATCTACACCGAGAGATATGCCGTCCGCTACCAACGCTGCGGCACTCCGGTCTGGGGCTACCGCGTGTTGGCCCGCCCGCGCTATTACGCGCCGCCACCCGTCCGCGGCTATTACCATCGCCCCAGCGTCTGCCCGCCGCCTTACCGTCCCTACGGTGGATACCGCAACCGCGGTGTGGTGATCCATGGCAGTTTCCGCCTTTGAATTTCGATACCGGGCCGGACAGGCCTCCTGCCATAAAGTTTACGGTGCCAACCAGGAAACATCGGCGTAATGGAAGTCATTGAGGATCAATGAGCAGAATCCCGGGCAACCTGCGGAAAATCTAACGCTATTTTGTCCCAGATGACCCTTAAGTTAGCGCCGTTCAGGACTAACCCCGTTTACCAATACCCCGGCTCACGGCTCCTCGATCGCATCCTGGATCACCTCATCGTCCTCCACCGGAATCGCCCGGATCGGGCGTTGCTCGACTGGCGGCGTCGGCTCGAACGAATCCAGTGGTTCCGAGTCGAGCCCGCTGTCGAGGATTTCGACCGGCAGGGCTCTCAGCGGCGCGCCCCCTTCAGGACTGGGAACCGGTCCGCCCTCTCCGTCCGTCAAGGCTTCCGCCGCGGGTGGAGGAGCAATGCCGCCGGCGGACTCATCCACGACGATCAGGGCCTTTTGCGGTGGCGCGATGGTGTCCTTGATGTCATCCTTGATGCCTTCAAAAAACTTTTTCACCATTGGCGCAGCCATTCGTCCGCCGGAAACTTTTTCGTTGGGCCGGCCCTCGTAGAGCACGGCGAACGCATAGCGCGGATTGTCCTCCGGCAGGAATCCGGCGAACCACGCGAGGCGCTGGTTTTTCGACGGCGGGCCCCACTGCGCGGTGCCGGTCTTGCCACACAGAGTGGTGTAGCTGAGGCTGGCGCTGCGACCGGTACCGCCACCGCCATTGACCACATCGGACATGCCCTTGCGGACGATATCGACGGCGCTCGGATCCACACCCAGCCAGTATTTCCGCTCCGGGATGGGTGCCTGGATCACACGGCCGCGGGTATCCTGGACCTGGCGGACGAGTTGCAGCTTGGGCAGCGCGCCGCCATTGGCAATGCCCGCCATCGCCTGGGCCACTTGCAGCGGAGTGGCAAGCAGGCTGCCCTGGCCGATCGACATGTTGGCGGTGTCGCCGTCCAAAATCCGGCGTTTCTCGTATTTGAGCATCCACTCGTCGCTGGGAACCAGCCCGGGGTTTTCGCCGATGAGCGGCAATCCGCTGCGCTCGCCGAAACCAAGGCGTCTCGACAGACCGAGGAAAACCGACGGGCCGGTCCTGATGCCGACCTGATAGAACCAGGTATTGCACGAGCGGGCAATGGCGCGCTTCACATCGATCGAGCCCTCGGGAATCTTGGTCCAGTTGTTGAACACGTGATTGCCGATGGCGATGGCCGCCGGGCAGTAGATGGTAGAGTTTTCCGAGACCACGCCATTGTTGAGCGCGGCGAGCGCCACCACCGGCTTGTAGGATGAGGCCGGCGGGTAGGCGGACTGGAACGCCCGGCCGTAGAGCGGTGTCGAGGGGTCCTCGTTGAGCGCCTTGAAATCGGTGTCGTTGATGCCGGGAATGAAGCGATTGAGATCGAAGGCCGGGCGGGACGCCATCACCAGCACCTCGCCGGTGACCACGTCGAGCACGACAAAGGCCCCGCGCTTGCAGCCCGCGCGCAGCGTCTTCTCGGCGAGCAACTGCCAGTCAAGGTCCAGCGTGGTGACGAGCGTGCCGCCCGGGCGCGGGCGCTTGACCTGTTCTTCGAGGAGCTTGTTGCCGCTCTCGTCGAAGAGCAGTTTTTTCATGCCGGGATCGCCGGTGAGCTCGCGGTCGAAGAGTTTTTCCAATCCGGCGCGGCCCTCGGATTCCTCCCACAGCGGTTCGTTGAAATTGATCGGTCCGGTGGGCAGCTTGCCGACACTGCCGGAGTAGCCGATGATGTGCGCCGCCAATTCACCGTGCGGGTAGAAGCGGCGGTAAAGTGGCGTGAGCGCCAGCCCGGATGTCAGCCTGGTCTCGATTTCCCGCGCTTCCTTTTCACCGATCTGCCCGCTCACCAGCAAGGGCAGCCAGCGCCGGTGGCGGTAGTGATCATACAACTCATCGTCCGTTTTAGGCGTCACGTTCTTGATCAATGTCTGGAGAGCGCCGAGGCGGGCGCGCGCCCAGTTCACCACGAAATCGCGATCAGCATTTTCAAATTGGAGGAACTGGAGCGCCACCTGATAGGCGACCTGGTTCTGGGCCAGCGGCTCGCCCTCGCGATCCACGATCATGCCGCGCGGGGCCGGGATCTTGAGAGTGATCGTGCGGGCATCCTTGCGGGTGATGATCGCTCCATCCGAAGCACCGCGGGCCACGGGGGCCTCACCCGGCAAGTCCGGCCCCGATACGGCACTCGCCAGCGCGGGCGCGGCGGGGCCTTGCGCATGAACCGGCGTGCATACGACGAGAACGAGCAGCCACAGGCGGCGGAAAAACGGAAGGTGCGGCATGTCGATGGGCGGAAAACTAAAGCTGAATCCGGATTCGCGCAATCTTCAATCCATCGGGCAAATCCACTTGCAGGCCCACCAGCAGTGGCGGACCCCGCTGCCGCATCACAAAAAGCCGCCGCACGGATCAACCGGCGGCGGCCTGATGGTTCACAGGTTTCGCGGATCAGGCGCTGGCTTTCGCGGCTTTCGCCTCAAGAGCCTGCTTCGCCCGGGCGACGATAGCGGAAAACGCGGCGGCATCGGTGATCGCGAGATCCGAGAGGATCTTGCGGTCGGCTTCGATACCGGCGGCTTTCAGGCCCTCGATGAAGCGCGAGTAGGTCATTCCCTCGTTGCGGACGGCGGCGTTGATACGCTGCGTCCAGAGACGGCGGAACTGACCCTTGCGCCGCTTCCGGTCCCGATACTCATACGTTTGCGCCTTGCGGACAGCGTCCTTGGCGTAACGGAAGAGTTTGGAACGGAAACCGCGGAAACCCTTGGCACGAAGCAGCACACGCTTGCGGCGCGCGCGGCTGGCCGGGGAATTGGTGGCACGTGGCATGTTTTGTTTTCAGTTGGAACAAGTCGTTGTTTTCATTCCTCCCACAGTCTCACCTGTTCGTGTCTCCCTCGCGGGATCAGGCTGTGTGAAGGCCGTCCGATTCGCGGACGGGGGCGTAGGTTCGTTGCAGTGGTTTCAATTAACGGGAAAAAGGAAGATTTTCCCTGACGTTTCTGAGGTCAGCGTCGGAAACCAGGGCGGCTTGGCCCAGCCTGCGTTTCCGCTTGCTGTTCTTGCCTTGCAGCAAGTGGCGTGCGCCTTGTTTACGACGTAGGATCTTCCCCGTTCCAGTGACTTTGAAGCGCTTGGCAACGGCTTTCCGTGTCTTTGCTTTTCCAGAGACTCTTGGCATGGGAGGGGCAAACTAGGCACGCGAAACGGCGTGGCAAGCCAAAAGTGGACAAAAAGATCGGCACCGGGTCGTCCAAGCCGGGCGGTAATGACCTTACGGGAGTGTAATCCATCCGTTCGGGAATCACCTGCGGTGTCGTTTGCAGGCGAGCAGCCCGAGCAAAACCACCCCAATGACCATCGTGCCAGGCTCCGGGATCGAGCTGAAGGTGATCGAAGCTGGGTCAACAAGGAGTGTGAAATAGCCTGACTCGATGAATATGTCATTGGGTGCGAACGTGAGCGACGTCACATTGTTAAGCGGCGTCCCGGTGAGGATCTGACTGAAGGCCCCCGGGGTGTTGTTCGCATAGCCGTAGTTCAAAGTCTCGAGGACTCCGCTGGCGGCGCTGGAGTAGGAAACTGTTCCGATCACTTGGGCCAGGCTCAAGGGGTTCAGGACGGTGCCACTGACGACGAACTGAGGAGCAATCAACGGACCGGCAAAGCCCGCCGCATCGACCTGATACTCGATATGGAATTCAAGCGTCGCAGTGGCATAACCGCTGCCGGTGACCGGTTGGGTGAGATGGAAGTCCGGAATATTGATCCGGTACACCGTGGTCGGACCGACGAAACCATAGCCGTTGATGGTGAACCCGCTTGTATCTCCGGTGACGGGATCGGTAAGATTCAGACCAAGGGGGTTGCCGGACCATGAACCTTGAGTGGTAATGTAATCCGTGGTGCCAGGATTGCTGCTGGAATTGAAGGAGGTGGTGTCGTTGATTTTAATTGAACGGAAGATCCGGCTTGGTTGATACCGCTGATGGCCGCATGGGCCGAAGTGCCGGAAAGCAACGCGGCCGCGATGACCGTGAAGCTGGAACTGAGGAAGTGCGCACGGGTGGTTTTCATGTGATTGGGATGGTTGATGATTGATTGAATGCAGGAAGGAAGCTGATGCGGAACCTAGTTAAGAAAAAATCGGGTTGGTCGTGGTCGGTGCGTTGATTTCGATTGCTCCCCGGCGGCGCCGCAGGCCGAGCAGGCCGTTGCCGAGGGTGGCGAGGAGCAGGGCGGAGGGTTCCGGAATGAATGTCCCGGTGATCGGTCCGTAGCTCGTAAGTCCTTCCATGAGGTCATTGCCATCGACGAGTAAATTTCGGCCGTTAGCAACTGGAGTGCCAGAAACGCCGACGGTGTAGTCGAAGTTGATGCTGCTGGTGTTGCTGAGCGTGTAAATCGCGGCGACATCCGCCTGAGAGGCGGATAGAGTGGTGATTCCACCTTGCCCCGGGATTTCCGGCGAGGCGATGCCGCTGAAGGAAATTCCGGTGCCGGTCGTGATGACCAGGGCCGTGGTGCTTGTGACGGTGTAGGTGCCGGGGGTGTGAACAGTCACGATGTCATAAGTGCCCGCCCCGCCGTCGATATCGAAAAACCCGAAGGCCCAGTTGTAGGAACCGCCGGGGTTGTAGGGGGAAACATAGCCGTTGCCGGCACTGGCATCCCACAGAGCAACGGTGATGTTGACGCTTGTTGTGTTTGCGGCATTGATGCGGATGTCTCCGAGGACGGAGCCGTTGTTAACGGGATTGAGCGAAACAAAAGGGGTGGCGGCGGTCAAGGTGGCGTTGATACCCGGAGCAACGTTGGCGTAGGGCTGTGTCAGATTTCCGGAAGTGCCGAACAGCGGATTGGAGATCGCACCGAAATTCAGGGCGATGCTCGCTTGTGCCGTTGCGGTTAAGAGCAATCCAATGGCCGACCAGAGGCTTAGAGGGTGAGTTTCCATAAATTTCGGAATACTCGTCATTTTGAAACATCCACGTTGAGCGGGGTCAAGATGAATCCGTAAATGACTGACGCTGCCGACTAGCCCCTCCACGCGGCTCGCGATCAGCGATCAAAGCTGGATTCGAGACCGCTTCAGTTTTCAAGACCCTTGAGGATCTGGTTCCTGGCCTCGGTGCTGATATTGGCGCCGGCCACGGCGGCTTGGGCCGCCGCGCGGTCATATTCTTTCCATTGGTTCGCTGCGTTGCGGACCATGCTTTCCCGCGTTGAGGCATTGCTGATGCTGACCGCCCAGTCGAATGCGGACTCCGGGTCGCCCTGCTGACCGAGATCGGAGACCAACGCTCCCACCGCTTGGTCGCGGTCTTTCCCCACCGCCAGGGTATTGACAAATTCCGCCGCGCCTTTGATGTCGTAGTCTCCAAAATCATCCACCATGAATCGAATCGAGTTGGTGCGTGTTTGCCCTTCGGGCAGGCTCAACACCCATTGGCCGGCGGCTTTGGGGTCATGCTGGACCCAGTTCCTGGCGATCTGGGATGCGGTGCTGCCGAAGGTCTTTTCGATCGTTTCCGGCGCGAGGTTGGCGGTCGCCTCCTGATAGTATTGCAGCGCCGTGGAGTAATCCTGATAGCTCAGGGTCTGAATCAGGGAGTTGAGCGAGCGGTTTTTGGAATCCCCCTCAAGGGAGTTCATGATCCATTCGCGAGCCGCAACAGGATCATTGTTTCCCCATGCTCCGACGAGGGAACCGATCGCCTGCTGACGTGACTTCTCATCCTGAATGCCCAGCGCGTAACGGGTGGCGGCGGGCGCATCCTCATTGACCCAGTTTTGCAGGAACTGGCTGTGAACATTCCGCTGGGCGTCGCCTCGCAGGTCGAGGCTTTCGAGCCATGCAAGCGCGGCTGTTTGATCGGTCTTGATCCACTCCCCGACGATCATTCCCACCTGGTGGGAGTTTTGATTGTTCACGACTGCGCCGGCGAGAATGGCCGCCGCCTTCGCAGGATCGCTCTGCGCCAAGGTGCCAATGATGCCGCTCATGGCCTGTTCCCGGGTCCGCCCGGCAGGCAGCGATTCCACCCACTTCCGGGCGGCCTCAAGATCTTGTTGTGCCCACTGACTTGCCAATTGCGAAAACTGGTGACTGGTCAGGTTGTTCGCAGGAAGTGATGACAAGAGTTCCGCCGCCTTGGCGGGATCTTCCTGAGCCATTTGCCAAGTGACGTTTTGGAGCGCCTTGGAACGATCCGCCGCAGGCAGTCCATTGATCCATGCCATGGCCGCATCGCTGTCGTGGCTCATCCACGTGGAGCTGATCGAGCCAAGCATGCTGGCCCGGCTTTGCCCGGGCGGCATCCCGTCGAGCATCTCAATGGCACGCTTCGGATCGGAGGTGACCAGCGCCATGGCGATGCCTTGCAGGGCTTGCTGCCGGTTCGAGGTCCCTTTGATCTGGCTGAGTTTCGCAATGGCGGCATCGGGATCATCCTTGGCCCACTTTTGAAACAGATTGTGATAATGGCCATAGCCCTGCGAGTTCGTTTGTTCGGATGCCAGCACACGAAACGCCTCCTCCGGATCATCCGAAGACGCTTGGTTGAGAAAGGCATACAGCGCGTTCTGTCTCATCTGCGGATCCTTGATTCCGGAAAGCAATTGCCGTGCCTTGCCGAGGTCTGAGCGGGAGATTGCCCCGATCACCGACGCGATCATCTGTCGTTTCAAATTCTTATCGTTGAACAGGATGACGGCGTCCCATGCGCCATCGGGATCGATCGCCGCCCAACGGTTGATCAAGGCATTGCAGAGGCGGTAGCGGCGGGCATCGGTCGGATCGAGTTTCTCAAGATCGGTCATCATCGCGGCGATCTCTTCCGCGCCCAGTCGCTCCACAGCCTCAAGAAACGCGATGGAATCCTGGGCATTCCAGTTATCGCCGGTCAGTTCCATCAGGGCGGCGAGGCTGCGCGGGGAGGATGCCACCCTCCCGGTGGTGGATTTGCCTGGGCTCGCAGTCCTCGAAGAAGGGCGGGTGCGGAGATTCGAAGATGCGCCAGCATCCGGAGAGATGGACACACCACCGTGACCGGGATTGGCAGGTCTGTTCGATTTCGTGATGAAAAACCCGATGCCGATCCCGATCACGAGAGCCAGTGGGGAAGCCGGGAGTTTTTTCATTCCATTGAACGCATCAGATTTTCCGGTTCCCCGCAACGACATAGATCGGGAAGAGCCGTGGATCACTTGAGGACCCGCATGAGCGTGGCTTGAGATCAGCCGACGCGCGTCACCACCACGACTCCATCTGCAATCCCCAGCTCCAGCCGGAGGTTTTGTCGGCGTATTCCGGGCCGCCCACCTCGCCTTCGAGACCATTGGCCCAAAGGCCGTAGGTGACGAAAGCGCGCAGCACGGGCCGGCTGAAGAATTCATCACCCAGCGACACCTGCGGCGCGAGGGTGAGTTTACCAAGGGTGCCGCCGGGGCCGGTGCTGGTCTCGGAAACCCAGTCCACGCCGCCCTCGAAGGCGAGGCTGAAAACTTCGTTGAAATGCCAGATCGGCCGCACGCCGCCGGAAATCCAGTGCTGGTCCGGCGCATTGTCGCCGAAGTCCGTGTATTGATAGACCGCCGCGCCGCCGACGGAGAGGTGATCGAGCGGCTTCACCACGATCTGGTCGGTGAAGCGGAAGCGCCAGGACTCGTTGGGGTCGGGACGGATAAAGGTGCCGTCGCTGTTGGTGAAGGTTTCAAATCCGGAGTTGAAGGTCTTGGCCGGCCCTGTGCCGATTTGCAACGAGAGCTTGTGCAGGCTGTTTTCATCGAGGAAAGCCTGATGGGTCTGGACGAAACTCAGCGCGATGCCGTCAGAATCCTCCGCTTTCCGGCCGGTGGAATCGACGCCGGTGTCCGCAGCGGCATACACCAGACCGACTTCACCGGTGCCGCCGAGGAATGCCCAGTCGTAGTAACGGAGGTCGAAGTTCGATTTGCTGAATCCGGCCTCGTTGAGCGGATCGTTCAGGCCGATGTTGCGGTAGATCGAGCTTTGCGCGCCATCGCCGATCCATGCGAAGGCGAATTTTCCTGGGCCGGCATCGAGGTCCTCGATGCCGCCGCCACCGCCGCTCATGTCCCAGAAATAGAAGTCGTTGATGTGGATGTCGTGGCGCCGGTAGAAGCGGTTGCCGGCCCAGATCTTCGCGTCCGAGTGGCCTGGGACGACATTCGAGAGCGAGCCCCAGATTTCCGGCGAGCCGAAGTCGGTGTTGGAGGCGGTGCCGTAATCGTCGTAGGGGTTCTCGAAGGACATGCGATAGACCATGCGGGCGACAGGGTCATTGTCGCTGATTCCATCGCTTGCGAACACCCCGGCCGGATAGAAGGTTTTCGAGAAAGCCAGCTCGCCGTAGTTGTTGGTTTCGTTGCCGAGGCGGTATTTGGCGAAATCCGGGATGCCGAAGGCACGCTGCGGCCCGCCCTGGCTGGAGCGGCCGTATCCGGCGCGGAAGTATCCGGTGATGTCGATGTATCCCTCGAGCACGTCCTCGATGCGCTCGTCCAGCAGGGCCCGCGCATCCGGTTGGCGGGCGATGTCGCGTGTTTCGGTGTCGTTGCGGAAACGCTCGTCCACCACCATGCGCGCCGCCCGCCCGGTTCGCGCGGCCGCTTC
>JBGSUP010000479.1:0-10179 GCA_041753485.1 Akkermansiaceae bacterium | reverse complement strand
GCACGCGGGGAGATTCAGGGGGGAATGCCGCAATGCGCAACATATGCGCACTTTGCATCAAATCGTGCGGAGTGCGTCAATCAGATTTTGGTGGGGATGTTTGCTGGAGAAGAAAGGCTTGGGCGACGGTCGCAGATCGGCGGAAGAAGGGCGTGTTTGGTTTTTGACCCGAAAACAGAAGTTCAAACCACGAAATCCACCAAATTTCACGAAAGGGATGGGATTCCAAACCTTGCCTGCTTCACCATTTTAGAGATGCCATGAAATCCCTCAGGGACTTCTCATTTCGTGTTGTTTCGCGCCTTTCGTGGTTCCTTCTTCGGAATCCCGTTTTAACCCGGCAATCGCGGGTCCGGGAAATGGTTCTCTCTCAGATCTTCATCTCGTTCAACATCTTCGTCGCCTCATCGAACTGGTGGATGAACCCTTTGAAGGCGATGTAGCTGAGCCAGCAGAAGCCGAGAATCGCGGCCGTGATCACCAGTTTCCACACCAGATGCATTTTCGGGTGAAACCAGACGGAGGGCAGTGCGAACGGAGGCAGGGTGACGAACATCAGCACGATGAACGCAGTTCTGAAATACCATGGCAGCACCTGCTCCCGGTCACCCGGCAGAGCGGGCGGTGTGTGGCGTCTTGATCCATCGAGAAACTCCATGCAATGTTTGCACTTGATGGCCTCGTCCTGGATCTCCTCGGCGCAATAGGGGCATTTCTTCATGGGTGTCGGAGTCGAGGTTCGCGCCCGCGATGTGGAAAGCAAGCCTCCATAACGAGAGGCGCTGCGGACCGCCCGCTGTTTCTTCTGGCCGCTGGCGGGGCGCGGTGATTGATTCGGGATGCGGTTGAACCGCCGCATTCGCATCATGACTCATTCCAAGTGGTTTATTGCTAGGAATTTGCTTTTGGGGTGAAGGCCGTTGAAAGAGCGGTTGGCCGGACCGGAGGCGGGGAAAAAGGGGGTTGGCCAACGTTTCCGCGCTGCGGTCCGCGTTCACCGAGCTGAAGACCGATTCGAACTCGCGCCGCTGGTGCCAGGCGAGCGCCTGCCATGTGTGGTCCGCGTTTTCCGAGGTGACACTCAGCGAGAAATCCAGCGCATCGGTCGAGTTGCGCGAGAGCGGCGTGCCATTGCCGCGCTCCTCGGTGTAAAACGAGGTTGTCTGCCCGATGGTCAGGCCCGGAGCCGCGAGCCACGCGAGCTTCACATCCGCGCCGTAAAGATCGATGTCGAGCTTGCGGTCGATCGGGCCGCGCTGCGGGGAATCCACCGCATAAAATCCATCCGAATGCAATCCGAAGGCCGCGAGCGAAAACGAGCGTGATTCATCCGCGGAGGTCATCTGGTGCAGTGTCGAACCGGCGACGGTCCCCTGCCCTCCCCCGCCGGCCTTGATCACATGGTTATTCACGAATGGGGGCAGGCCCGTCATGCTCACCACGCCCGCCGGGCTCTGGTTGCCCCACACCGCGGCACGCGAGGACGGCACGATGCGGATGGAATCAAGCGCCGCGGCATCGTAGCGCGCCCAATAGACCCAGCCTCCGAAGGGATCGTTCTGCGGCACACCGTCTAACAAAACCAGCGTGCGCGAGGCGGCGGTCGCTCCGGTGTTGCGCAGGCTCACCCCCGCCGTGGTGGGATTGCCGAAAATCGCCGTCTGCCGCCGGTAGAGCGAGAACGCGGGTTCCCGCGCCATCAACTCGTCGATGGTGCGTGGCGCGGCCTCGCGCAGTTCGTCGCAGTCCCACACCGCGAGCGTCCGGGCCGTGTCATCATCGCCGCGCCGCTCCGCCAGCACCACCATCTCGGGCAGCAATTGCGGCGATTGTGCTGCCAGCGGCAAGGATGTTGGGAAAAACACCGCAGCCGAAGCATGGCAAACCCGCCGGAAGAAAGAATGTCGCGCTGGCACCTGCATGGAGCTGATGGGAGAAAAAATCCCCAAACGGGACTCACATCAACAAAAACCCCTTGGCGTCGAAACACCAAGGGGTTGATTAAAAAGCAGGAAAACCGCGAGTGCTTCAGCGACGGCGGCGAAGGAGCGCCAGCATGCCGATACCACCAAGGAGCGCGGCGGAGGGCTCGGGAACAGTATAAACCACATCCCAAGTGTAGCTGGTCGATGAGGTGCCTCCCAAAACACCATAAGCCGTGTTGATCGGGGTAGTGGTGACACCAAAGGAACTGGAGAGTGTCGTGGCCTGGATGTTTCCGGTGGCGGGGACCGCAGATGCGAACAATTGGGCGAGCGCTCCGGTATACTCGACCACCACACTGCCGTTGTCTGCAAGACTGTAAATGAAGCTTTCTGACGGATCGAGTGTGCCAGAGTTTTGTGAATCGGACAAATTCACCGTGCCGCCGGCGAGGAATCCGAGGATTGTCGCGCTGTAATTGGATACGATGCTACCAGTGAACGAGGCAGGTCCGGTATCCTGGTTAGTAATGACAGTTCCGGTCTGGCTTGCGGCGGAGGTCAGCGTGATCGTCACTTTCTGGATTACGGAGGGCGTGCCTGTCACGTAAAGATTGAAGGTGTCAGTTTCTCCCTGAGTCAGGAATGTTCCGCTACCGGCGGGAACCAGGGTCGCGCCGTGTGAAGAGATCACGCCAAGAGCGAGAGCGGTGGTGGAAATTGCGAATTTTTTCATGTTGTCAAGGGATTGCGTGTGACGGGAAATGGATGCGTGTTTCAAAAGACGCGGCAGTTTTGTCGTTAGAGCGGCGGGTTGTCGAGAAATTTCTTCATTTTTTCTGCGACAGAAAAGTCACACGAACGAAGAAAACACCCTGGTCCCGTGCATATTTTGCTCAATCGGAAATCTCTGTTGGCACTTCAGGCGCCTCCACCCACGAGCGCGCCAACACGGAGGTCACCTCGAATTGACGGTGTTTGTGGCTTCCATCTCTGGACTCAAGCGAAAGAGTCATGAGGGCGGGGCCGGATGTCGCAGCCTCCCTGATTTCCCTCTCCGCTGCGGAGCCGGCTCTGGCGTATAGCAAGAGGTCAACCGGCAGATCGGGACTTTGCCCGTTAAAACTGGACCATTGGCGGTCATCAGAAAACGCGAAATTAAAGTAGGGTTCGGACGCACTGACGATCAAACGCACTTCATCGGCCCGGAGCGCCGAGCCGTCTAACAACCGCTCGAAATCCACACTGCCGTGGCGCGAGTAACATTTGAAGTCCACCTTGGCCGAATCGTTCTCCAAAACCACGCAAACAACCCTGCTGGGGCCCTCCACGAAATCCGCCCGGAATTCCTCCGCCGCCATCTGATCGGTCTGAATGGACCTGACCGGTACCAAGGCGGAGAGCTTTTCACGTGCTCCCGGTCCGTTTTTGAAAAAATCCGCCAAAATCGCCGCATTGGAGTCCGGATTTCTCACATGTCGCAGGCGCTCAGCGGTCGTCGTCGCGCCGACGAATGCCGTGGCGGTCTCCAACGGCAGCGCCCCTCTCCAGTCCCTGGCAGATACCGCGACAATTTCGGCTTCGGAAACCTGCAGCATGCGGGAGGGATCGGTTTCCTGATGCGTCGATGCGGCCCGCCACCTGGCCCGGTTCATGAATAACCAAAATGATGCGAAGAGGATTGCGAGCATCGCCAGAACCGCGAAAACCAAGACTCCCCGGGAAATCTGGCGCTTTTCGCCGGTTTCATCCTCAAATTGGATCTTCGGCCCTCTCCTTTTTTTGCGCAACCGGTTAAGATCCTTGAGTCGATAGACTCCATCGCCACTGCGCTTAGGAGTCCAACCTGTGGAGTCGGCGGGCCGCGCATTACCACCGATGGAGAGCGAGGGTGCGGTTTTTTTTCCAGAATGCTCGGGCCGCTGGTCCATGGCTGTCTGATTGGTTGGGTGGATGAGGATGACATGCGCCCGCTGTGGCGCACACGGCCAATGTGCCGCCATCCGTTGAACCGTTGCAAGTCCACAGTGCCCGGAATCCGACGACTGCCCTCATCAATCCGGTGGGTGGACATGTTGACACGTTCGCTGCGGGCCTGCATCCTCGTGCGAGAAACCACATGATTTTCAAGAGCCTCTGTCATTGCTAGGAATTTGCTTTTGGGGTGAAGGCCGTTGAAAGAGCGGTTGGCCGGACCGGAGGCGGGGAAAAAGGGGGTTGATCCTGCCATCGCTTTGCACCGCCACAGCGTTGGCAGACTCCATGGGGACACCCGCCACGGAACTCGTCGAGGTGGTGACCCTGCCGTCGCCGTCAAAGGTCGTGTCGCGGCTGCCGTTGATGTTATAGCGCACCACCGCGATATCCTGATTGCCGCTGATGGCGGCATATCCCGCCGCGACGATTTTGCCATCCGTTTGCACGGTCACGGCAACCGCACCGTCGTTGCCATTGCCGCTCACGAAATCAGTGGTGACTTTCCCGTCCGTGTCGAAGCCGCTATCAGCGGCACCGTTGGCAGGCAAGTAGCGCGCCAGCGAGAAATCGTAGTTGGTGGTCGGCATGCTCGACTGCCCCGCCATGAGAATGCCGCCGTCATTCTGGAGCGCGAGGCTGAAGCCGTTGTCGTGACTGCCGCCGAAGCCCGTGGTCGCGATGCCGTCCGTGTCGAAGGAATTGTCCACCGCACCGGCGGCGGTGTAGCGCACGATGCCGAAGTTATCGATGGGTGCGCTTACATTCGTGTAACCGCCCAGCAGGATCTTGCCATCCGGCTGGAGAGCCACGGACGTCCCGATGTCATCACCGGTCCCGATCGCCGTGGTCCGCTTGCCGGTGCCGTTGAAGGTGAGATCCAATTCCCCCGGCGCAGCATGGGCGAGTTGGACACCAGCTCCGGCGAAAACCAGCACGGAGAGGAGGGACAAGTTGGTTTTCATGGCTGTGGTGATGGTTTGGGATTCAGTTTCAGACTGCCGCTTTTCAATAACTCTCCGGCTTCACGGCCACGCGGCAGAAGGCGGTGACGCTGGTCGATGGATTGGACACCAGCAGGTCGGAGGTGGCGTGTGCCAAGCCGCCGCCGGAGATCCAGGCCAGGACGCCGAGTAGCGGGATGAGGTTTCCGCGCACAATGGAGAATGGATGGGTTTTCATGGGGAGTTTGGTTTGTGTGGGTGCGAAAAGCTTCGGAATCGGAATGACGTGACTAAGGCCCGGTCACATCAGGCGGCATAGTTACGCGTAGGAAAACAAAACGTCTGGGGTCCGTGGCCGGTGAGACAGGAACTCCGATAACCACCCTTTCCCATTCCCCGTTGATGGGAGTGACAATCGGAAGTTGGCTGATCGGGGCAAAATCATTTGGAAAATCAAGTGGATTGAGCGTGGCTGAAACCATCGGGGTGTAGGTCAGACCACTGTCCGTGCGGCGTAGATACTCCATCTGAAGTTGGGTCTGGGAGCCCTCGCCATCCAGAGTGACGGATGGCAGCCCCGCTGTTCCCGTGCCGGGAACAAGCCCTTGTGTGTCCGGTCCGGACAGGTTCATGTTAAAGGCATATTTGAGGAGGTTTTCCACGCCATCGTCGAATGGAATGGCGGTGGGCGCAGCGTCGGGACCGGTCAAGTCGGAGTTGGCGGCGATGGTGTCATTGAAAACCGCTGCCGCCGACGCCCCCGTGCCGGTGAGATTGATATCGAAGGGGTTCTCGTCGGCATCGTTGCTGACGATGTGGATGGCGGCGGTCTTCTCGCCGATGGTGGTCGGTAAGAAACGCACGGTGAAGTTGGTGCTGCCGTCCGGGCCGGCTACCGGTGCGACGGGGCTTGCCGTGATTGTAAAGTCGGCGACCCCATCCTGGGTGATGGCGAGGCCGGTGAGGTCAGCGCTGCCGGTGTTCTTGATGATGAAGGTGAGGGATGAATTCGCGCCCAGAGCCACGCTGCCGAAGTCGCGGGAGCCGCCGTCGGAGATGTTCGAGGTCAAAGGTTGCTCGATGGCGATTTCGGGCAGCGACGCGCTTGCGGAGAGGTTGGCTTGTGCGAAGTAGGGTGACGTAGTGGTTCCTGCCTGAAAAAAATTACCTCCTGCGAAAAGATGATGCGTGGAGTCTATTGCCAGAGCCAGGACCGAGCCATCCAGCCCCGATCCAAGAGACGCCCAAGCGCTGCCATTCCAGCGTGCAATATTATTAGCCATCACACCGCCTATGGACGAAAAAGCACCGCCGACATATAATTCCGTTCCGGTCACGGCGAGAGAGTAGACATGCGCGGATGCGCTCATCCCGGAGCCTAGGCCAGACCAGGCGCTGCCGTTCCATTTGGCGATGCCATTCACTGTCACCCCGCCCGCTGTGGAAAAATGACCGCCCGCGTAAAGTTCCGAACCCATCAACGCGAGCGCATACACGGCATTGTTCATACCCGTTCCCATGGCTGACCAAGTGCTGCCGTTCCATTTGGCGATACGGTTGATCGGAGAGAATCCAATCTCAGTGAAATCCCCAGCCGCATAAAGGGTTCCCAAAGCATCTACAGCTAAGGCACGGACAGAGTTGTTGCCGATGCCTGAGTCAAGACTGGACCAAGCGCTGCCATTCCATTTGGCAACGCGTCCGACCCACGCCCCTCCAGCGATGGTAAAGCTACCTCCGACGTATAAATCCGAACCGCTAGCGGCGAGGGAATAGGCGATATCGTTCACGCCTGTGCCAAGGGACGACCAAACACTGCCGTTCCATTTGGCCACACAACTGGCTGCAACCCCGCCCGCCGTGGTAAATGCGCCTGCCGCATAAAGATCTGTCCCGATCAGCAACAGTGCATGGACGGTTTCACCGTAACTTGAGACACCAGAACCAAGACCCGACCAGGCGCTGCCGTTCCATTTGGCGATACTGTTCGCGGCAACGCCGCCCACCGTGGTGAAGTGTCCTCCTACGTAAAGATTAGTACCGTCGACGGCCGTGGCATAAACAGGGCCATCCATTCCATCACATATACTTGCCCAAGAGCTACCGTTCCAGATTTTGATATGGCTGCCCTCGTAAGATGACGCGCTGGCGTACAAATTCGATCCAAGGAAAACGAGTGCATTTACATTAGTAGTCATTCCCGCGCCAAGCGCCGACCAAGAACCGCCGTTCCACTTGGCAATGCGATTGGCCGCCACCCCGCCCGCCGTGGTAAATTGCCCGCCAGCATACAAATCCGTTCCACTCACTGCCAGCGTGAAAACACTATTGTTCATGCCTGTTCCGAGGCCTGTCCAAACACTGCCGTTCCATTTGGCAATCCGATTGGCCGCCACCCCACCCAAAGAAGTGAAGCTTCCACCGGCATAAAGATTTCCCGAAGCATCCAGAGCCAAGGCATCCACAGAATCGTAGTTGGGTGTACCGAGACCTGACCAGACGCTGCCGTTCCATTTGGCAATGGAACCTGTCTCGACGCCGCCTGCCGTCTGAAATTGACCTCCAGCGTAAAGAACTGAGCCACTCACCGCCAGAGCTTTTACCACGGCATAGCCGGTGCCCATCCCAGTACCCAGGGCGGACCATGTGACGCCATTCCATTTGGCAATGCGCTTGGCCGCCGCTCCGCCTGCAGTGGTAAAATCCCCCCCGGCATAAACGTCCGAACCACTCACCGCCAAAGCATAGACCGGGGCATAGCTTGGATAACTAGAATTGCTGCCGTTGTTTATCCCTGTACCCAGAGCAGACCACGACACGCCGTTCCATTTCGCGATATTCAGGCAGGGAACCCCGCCCGCGGATTGAAAGACTCCACCGGCATACAGATCCGTGCCGCTTGCGGCCAGCGAGAACACCCCCGTACCGTAATCCCTGTCACTGATTCCCGTACCGAGTGCTGACCATGCACTGCCATCCCATTTCGCGATCCTGAGGGCCTTCACGGCACTGACTGCGCTAAAATTTCCTGCGATATAGAGATTGCCATTACCATCCACCACCGCAGCCCTTACGCTGCCCCTTGTTCCTGCCTGTCCGGGAATCAGACTCACCCAGTCTGCGTCGCTGAAGGTGGGGTCAATACGCACGGGATAGATGGCAGAGCTGTCATCCACGCACACTATGACCTTGTCGGAGGAGATCACTTTCAGCGAAGCGGTCAATTCGCGGCCAGTGGCATCGGTGACATGCAGGCGGCTGTAGGCCAGTTCGCGTTTGGATCCGTCCAAGATCAGTCTCGCACCGTAAGCTGCTGGTTCTGCGCTCGCTCCTTCCAGCGCCAGCTCCACTCGCAATTGTCCCGCGCCCGC
The DNA here is from genome assembly GCA_041753485.1 of Akkermansiaceae bacterium. GTDB lineage: Bacteria > Verrucomicrobiota > Verrucomicrobiia > Verrucomicrobiales > Akkermansiaceae > Luteolibacter. The sequence continues at coordinate 1,968 of JBGSUP010000479.1, read as the reverse complement.
CGGTCGCCCGGCCACGACAAAGTCCTGTCGGATGCCGTCCATGCTGACCGAGTATTCTTCAATGAGGCCCGGCCGTGTGAAGGCGACGAGCGTTTCGGTGGCGGAGACGGAGCCATTGGAGCAAAGCGGAAAGTTGAAAGCTGAAAGTTGAGGGCTGGAAGAATCACGTTTGATGGCACTCGCTACCATGCGGAAACGTCCGCCTTCCTTTTCCGTGGATTTCAGCCACAGCCCCTCGCTGGTGGCTTCCGCCTCCAGACTCTGGAATCCCGTACGCAGGCGTGCTCCGCTTTGCGTAGCGGTGATGCTTATGGCGTCGCCGGCATATTGTTTCTGCGCTGTCGCGCCGATCTGATCGAACGGGATCGGCTCGGATGGCACCAGCAGATCGTTGGTGGCCCGCGCCAAACCGCCGCCGGAAATCCAGACCAGGACGCCGAGTAGCGGGATGAGGTTTCTGAGAACGATGGGGAATGGATGGTTTTTCATGGGGATGTTGGGGTGGAAGTTATTTGGGTGTGAGCGAGGAATTCGAGGCGCGCTTCCGGCAGTGATGCTTTAGTTGGTGGTGACGGATAATCGGACGAAGCGTTTCCCGGCAGGTGCGGCGGCGTGATCGGTGATGGTTATGAACTCGAAGCCAGGTTCCACTGAGGTTGGGGATGACTCTGTGGCCAAGGGGTTGACTGCCCATGGATCGGTGAGACCAAGGTCATTGCTGAATTGCACGACGTAGGTGATGCCAGGGTCAGAGCCGACAGTGCGGCGGACAAAGGTCAGAGTGAGCTTGTCGGAATCCCTGCCGACGACTGGCAGGCCGGATGTGCCGTTGAAACTTGTGACATTGGGTATGCCGAGCGAAACGGCTTGACCGACTCCGACCCCGATCATGTTGCAGGCATATTTCATAAGGTTACTCACTTCGTCATTGGCGGGGGTGAGCAGATCCTGTGAACCATCGCTGGCAAGGATATTGACGTTACGGAAACTTTGGATGCCGGACAGGAACCCGGCCACTCGAAACCCGATAAGGTGATCCTCACTTGTGGGGTCGAAGTCATAACGGCCTGACGAACGCTGGACGATTTCGATGAATGCCCACGAGCCTCCTCGCACCCCTCGCGACGTGCCGGAAATGATGGCGTCGTTCCATTCCCATACGTTTCCCGCCTGGTCGTTGGTCCCATAGTAGCTATCCGAATTCACGCCGTAAGCGCCGACGTTGGTGAGTGCCATGCCAGGATAGCCCGTGTAATCCCCGTCATGAAAATTCGCCGCACCCGCCACGCCGACGGAGTTGGAAGACAACGTATCGCTCTGGTTCGCATGAAGCCAGTAACCAGTCCCGCCCTTGGCCGGATCATAATAAGCTGCCTTGTACCACTCGCTCTCACTGGGAATCCACATTCTGGCCCCCACATTTTTGGAAACACTCACGCCGCTCGTGGCACCGAGTAGGGTGTAGGCACCGTCTTCCGTGGTGGCAGCGGTCTGTCCTCCACTGGGTTGGCCGTTGTGCAGCCAATTGGCGAACCGCGCCGCATCGAACCAACTTACAAAGGTGATTGGCTTGTTTGCACTGCCCGCGACGACGGAATACGTGAAGCTGCCGGACACCCCGCTCTGCGTGATGCCCGCGATGTAGCTGGTGGTCATGCCGGTGCTATATAGCCCGTAAGTGTCTGTGGCCGCCACCGCGTTGAGGAACTCGGCATACTGAGCGATGGTCGTCTCGTTTTTGGCGATTTTGTAATCATACGCCACCGATCCATAGATACTGCCGGTCGCGGGATCCGCCGCGTTTCCGGCGTTGCCGACGGTGACGTAGTGAAGCGGTCCCGCAAAACGGAGCCAGTGTGTAAGCTATGGAACTGAGGGGTCCGGGGTGGTAGAAACCACCACCGAACCAATGAAAAGAAAGAGAAGAACACACAGTGCCGAGTTCAAGGCCCGCGTGGCCCTGGAAGG
>JBGSUP010000478.1:0-4473 GCA_041753485.1 Akkermansiaceae bacterium | reverse complement strand
GGCCCCGGCGAGCGCCTCGAGGTCGCTGGCGGTGTTGTAAAGCGCGAAGGATGCCCGCACGGTGCCGGTGATGCCGAAGCGCGCCATCAGCGGTTGGCAGCAATGGTGGCCGGTGCGCACGGCGACGCCCATCTGGTCCATCAGCGTGCCGAGATCATAGTGGTGGATGCCCTCGATGTTGAAGGACAACGAACCCGAACGGTCCGCAGGGCCATAGAGCCGGATGCCCGGAATGCCGTCGAGCGCAGCGGCCGCGTCGCGGATCAATCCGGCTTCGTGTTCGTGAATGGCGCCGATGCCGATGCCGTTGACATAGTCGATGGCCGCCGCAAGGGCGATGGCGCCTTCGATGTTGGGAGTGCCGGCCTCATACTTGAAGGGCAGGTCGTTGTAGGTGGTGTTCTCGAAGGTGACCTCCTTGATCATTTCCCCGCCGCCCTGCCAGGGCGGAAGTTCGGCGAGCAGACCGGCGCGGCCCCACAGCACGCCGATGCCGGTGGGGGCGTAGATTTTGTGACCGGAAAAAACCAGGAAATCGGCCCCCAGCGCCTGCACATCGGTCGGCAGGTGGGCGATCGACTGGGCGGCATCGATCAGGACGAGCGCACCGGCGGCTTTCGCGGCGCGGGTCATTTCGATCACCGGATTGACGGTGCCGAAGGCATTGGAGATCCATGTGAAGGCGAGCAGTTTCACGCGGTCTCCGGCGAGGATATTGCGGAAGGCATCCTGGTCGAGCGTGCCGTCGTCGTGGCAGGGAATCACCTTGAGGGTGGCACCGCCGCGCTGGCAGAGCATTTGCCAGGGGACGATGTTCGAGTGGTGCTCGAGGGCAGAGACCAGCACCTCATCGCCGGGGCCGGCGCGACCCGCGAGGGCGAGGATGTTCGCCACCAGATTGATGCCGCCGGTGGTGCCGGAAGTGAAGATGATCTCATCGGAAGATGCCGCGTGCAGGTGGGCTGCGACGGTTTGGCGGGCGTTCTCGAAAGCCTCGGTGGCGGCGCGGGCGAGTTGGTGGGTGCCACGGTGGATGTTCGAGTTGATCGCCTCATAATAATGCCGCGAGGTGAGCAGCACCGCCATCGGTTTCTGGGTGGTGGCGGCGTTGTCCAGATACACGAGACGCCGGCCGTGGATCGATTGATCGAGGATCGGGAAATCGGACAGCAGCGAATCGGAGTCAAACATGGAGGAGGTCGGCCATTCGTTTTCGGTGGCAGCGGAGCATGCAGCACGCGGCCGCCTGCCGCAATCCCGGAAATCGGCCGGAGGTGTCAGAGCGGCTAAACGAGGGAAGCCCGACAGCGAGGCAGGGATGGAAACCACGCAATAAGCGGATTGAACGGGTCTGGCGGGGTCCATCGGTCTGAAATTCCTTTCCAGAATCCGTAAAATCGGAGCTATCCGAGGTTCAAAATCCGCCCTGTTCCCTGGTGTAGTTGCCCCGATCTACGCCATTTCCAACCTCCTTGCCGCCGCTCTCGCCGTCATGCGTGGCAAGTTCTCCGGCCCTGCCGCTGAAACCTTCCACACCCGCTGGGAAACTCATGTCGTCGCGCTCGCGGAGGGACTCCGCACGGATTCATGGAAACCCGGCAGCCACATGGTGATGTAGAAAGGCGGCGCTGTGGGAAGAACCACCATGCCCGTCCCGGATCACGACGAACTCCGTACGGGCACGCTGCGTTCGATCATCCGTCAAAGCGGACTTGCAGTAGCGCAATTCCGTGAAAGAAAAACCCCGGAGCCGAACTCCTCATGGTTGTCACCAAGTGAGATGCCAACAGCAAGTGGGTGCTGGAGCGTGCGGTAGGGCTGGGCGGCCTCGCTCGGTCCAGAACACGCCCCAGGGTCAAGTGCGGATGATGCTGCCAGAGTCTTGCACGTCTCTTTTCGATCCCAAGCCATCGTCCGCCGCCGATGCGCGCGGACAAGTGGAACGGGCGCGGCGGCCCATCCTTACCCCTCCAGCGAGTTTAGCGCCGTGGCCTTCAACGAATGCGGCCGGATGGTCGGGGAATGGCTGAAGAACCGGTGACCGCACGCTCCAAACTGACCGATTGACAGTCACCCGCCGGGCCGCCTAGTTTCCCGCGCGTTTCGCTGGGCGGTATTTGTTTGCCGTTTTTGCCGGCGTCTCACGTTGAACCCCACCACATCCTACCAACCGATGGCTACCAAGAAAAAGGCTGCGAAATCCGCCGCCAAAAAAAGCGCTCCGAAAGCCGCCAAGTCCGCGGCCAAGAAGTCCTCTCACAGTAAAACCAAATACGTTTACACCTGGGGAGCCGGCAAGGCCGATGGTGACGGCGGCATGAAGCCGCTGCTCGGCGGCAAGGGCGCGAACCTCGCTGAAATGACCCGCATCGGCCTGCCAGTGCCTCCGGGATTCACCATCACCACCGAGGTCTGCACCTATTTCTATGCGAACCGCCGCACTTATCCCGCCGTGCTCCAGGCCCAGATGGAAGCCGGTGTCCTCAACATGGAAAAGATCATGGGTTGCAAGTTCGGCGATGCCAGGGGCATGCCGTTGTTGGTCGCCGTGCGTTCCGGCGCGCGTGACTCAATGCCCGGCATGATGGACACCATCCTCAACCTCGGCCTCAACGATGAGACCGTGATATCCTTGGCCGCCGCCACCAGGAATGAGCGCTTCGCGTGGGACTGCTACCGCCGCTTCGTCCAGATGTATGGCGATGTGGTGCTCGGCGTGCAGAAGCGCGAGGGCGAGGACCACGAACCCTTCGAAGTGGTCATCGAGGAATTCAAGCACGCGAAATACGGCAGGGACATCATCGACTCCGATCTCACTGCCGCCGACCAGCAGGAACTCGTCAAGCGCTTCAAGGCGCTCGTCAAGGAGCGCACCGGCAAGACCTTCCCGAGCAATCCATGGGACCAACTCCGCGGTGCCGCCGGTGCCGTTTTCGGCTCTTGGATGAACGACCGCGCGATCGTCTATCGCCGGAAATACAACATCCCCGCCGAGTGGGGTACGGCCGTCAACGTTCAGGCCATGGTTTATGGAAACACCGGCGCAGCTTCCGGCTCGGGTGTGGCCTTCACCCGCAATCCCGCCAATGGCGTGAATGAATTCTACGGTGAGTTCCTGATCAACGCCCAGGGCGAGGACGTCGTCGCCGGTGTCCGCACCCCGGAACCCGTTTCCCAGCTCAAGAAGCAGATGCCCAAGAGTTATGCCGAACTCATGAAAGTCCGCCAGATCCTTGAAAAACATTTCAAGGACGTGCAGGACGTCGAGTTCACCATTCAGGATGGCAAGCTGTTCATGCTCCAGACCCGCAACGGCAAGCGCACCGCCGCCGCCGCGCTCAAATTCTCCATGGACATGGTGAAAGAGAAGCTCATCGACTGGAAGACCGCCGTGCTGCGCAACCCGGCCGACCAGCTCGACCAACTGCTCGCTCCGATCTTCGACGTGGCGGATGTGAAGAAAGCCAAGGCGCTCGCTTCCGGCCTTCCCGCCGGTCCCGGTGCCGCCTCCGGCAAGATCTATCTGAATGCCGACCGCGCCGCCGCCGCCGAAGCCAGGGGCGAAAAAGTGCTCCTTGTTAGAAATGAAACCTCCCCGGAAGACCTTCGCGGCATGATCGCCGCCGAGGGCATCCTCACCGCCAAGGGCGGGGTTTCCTCGCACGCCGCGCTCGTCGCCCGCCAGATGGGCAAGGTCTGCGTTTGCGGCGCTGCCGCCGTGGAAATCAACTACGACAAGCTCACCGTCACCGCTTCCGGCGAAGTTTTCAAGGAAGGTGATTACATGTCCATTGATGGCACTTCCGGCATTGTTTATGGCGGCCAGCTCAAAACCGCGCCTTCGGAAATCATCACCGGCATCGTCAGCAACAACGCCGCCTCCAAGAAGACCGAGAAGTTCAAGAACTTCCTCCAACTCATGGAATGGTGCTCCAAGGTCACCAAGCTGGCCGTGCGCACCAACGCCGACACGCCGGAGCAAACCCGCATCGCCATGGCCTTCGGTGCCACCGGCATCGGCCTCACCCGCACCGAGCACATGTTCTTCGAAGGCGACCGCATCGATGCGATGCGCGAGATGATTCTCGCCACCGACGAAGCCGCCCGCCGCGCCGCGCTGGCGAAGCTGCTGCCCTATCAGCGTGAGGACTTCACCGGCATCTTCACGGCGCTCAAGGGTTTCCCGGCGACCATCCGCCTGCTCGATCCGCCGCTTCACGAATTCCTGCCGCACTCGAAAGAGCAGCAGATGGACCTGGCCCGCAAGATCGGGATCCCGGTGGAAACCATCATCCAACGCGTTCACGACCTCCACGAGTTCAACCCGATGCTCGGCCACCGCGGCTGCCGTCTCGGCGTCGCCTATCCGGAAATCACCGAGATGCAGGCCCGCGCCATCTTCGAAGCCGCTGCTGACGTGGCGAAGAAGAAGATCGCCGTGAAACCGGAAGTCATGATCCCGCTTGTCGGATT
>JBGSUP010000477.1:0-2301 GCA_041753485.1 Akkermansiaceae bacterium | reverse complement strand
GGCTCGAACCGGCGCCGGAGGTGCCGCCGCGCGATCCGCCGGTGCGCTTCCGCAAGGCCATTCCCACCGCATGGCTGGAAATGGAATTGATCGAAGGCAAAAACCGCCAGGTCCGGCGCATGACGGCGGCGGTCGGCCTGCCCACCCTGCGGCTGATCCGGGTGGCGATCGGCCGTTTCCAAGACCCTGATCTAACACCAGGCACCTGGCGGGTGCTCGGTGCGGATGACCTGCGCCGGATCTGGCAGCGGTGAGGCGCGTCGGGACTCATTCCCACTGCGGCCGCGAGGCTCCGAGCCAGGTGGCGAACAGGCCCACGCCGATGTGCGCCAGCAGGGCGTAGATGCTGACTTCCCGGGCGGAAAGCCCGGTATCGATCACGGATTTCACCGCGGAATACACCTGCGGTTGCAGCGCTTCGACGGAGCCGGACCACGCCCAGTAGGCGGAGATGAACGGCCGGGTGAAGACTTCGATTTTTTCCGGCAGGGCGAGCACCGCACCGGAGAGCGGGAGTTGGAAGCCGACGAGATAGATGGAGAGCAGCGAGGCCTGCTCGGCGGTGCGCATCAGCGCGGAAATGGCGAGGCAGATGGAGGTCATCGCCGCATTGACCAGCAGCAGGAATCCGGCGTGTTGGATGAACTCTCCGCGGAACGCGCCGAAGAAATTCACGAAGAAGGCCATCCACAAGGACTGGGCAAGCACCAGACAGGCGAGAAACGCCATCTTGGACGCAAGATAGGCGGATGGCCGGAGCCCGCCGAATTTCTCTTTCTCATAGATCGGCCGTTCGCCGGCGATCTCACGCGCCGAGTTGTTAGAACCCATCAGCGAGAGCAGCACCACCTGGAACATGATGATACCCGAGACCGCGGAGCCGACCTTTGCCTGGTCCGCGCGCACGCTCTGGATTTCCTGGATTTCCGCGACGTAATCCGCGGAGCGGGTGTCGGAAAAACGACGGATGTTGCCCGATGCCTTGTCGCTGAAGATCGTGACCAGAATGGGAAAACAAAGCAGGATCGCGATTTGGAGGAAGACTTGCCCGCGGTCGCGCGAGAAGATGCGCCAGCGGCGTGAGAGCAGGGTGGCGAACTGGCTGAAAAATCCCGGCAGGCGCAGGGCCTCGGGCTCGGCCCGGGCGGGATCGGAGTTCTCCGCGATCGCCGGGATTTCCACCGGCACCCGCAGGCCGCCGCTGGCGATGAGTCGCTCGCGGTTGTGGTCGAGCATCGTCTGATAGGAGGCGCTGTGTTTGTTCCATGAGGCCTGCCAGCTCTCGGATGCCTGGGATGCGAGCCGCGGATAGACTTCCTCGGTGTCGTGCACCGAGAAGTAATGATTGAGTTTTTCCGGAGGGCCGTGAAAGGCGACGCGGCCCTCGTGCAGCACCAGGATCGAGTCATACAACTCAAGATGCGCGAGCGAATGGGTCACCGAGAGCACGATGCGGCCGTCCTTGCGCGAAAGGTCGTGGAGCAGGCGGACGATTTCGCGCTCGGAGCGCGGGTCGAGTCCGGAGGTGACCTCATCGCAAAGCAGGATTTTCGGATCGGAAACCAGCTCCATCGCCAGGCCGAGCCGGCGTTTCTGGCCACCGGAGAGCACCTTCACCTGGCGGTCGCTGATGGAGGTCAGTCCGGCCTCCTCAAGCACGCGGTCGATGCGCTGGTCGAGCTCCCCGGTGTCGCGGGTGCGGACCCGCAGGCGGGTGGCGGATTCGACCGACTCATCGACGGTGAGGGGATTGTAGGCGATCGAGAATTGCGGCACGTAGCCGATCTCGGTGGGTGAGAAATCGCCGTCTTCGGAGAGATTGCGGCCGTCCCAGAAGAGCGCGCCGTCCGACTCGGGATTGAGGCCGGCGATGGTTTTCAGCAGGGTGGTTTTGCCGCAGCCCGAAGGGCCGACGATGGCCATGAAGTGGCCCTTGGGCACCTTGAACGACGCCCGGTCAACCAGCGGGATTTCCTCGCCGTCCTTGCGGATGGTGAAACTGACTTCCTTGAGTTCTAACACGGATCAGGGGTGTGGATTGGTATCAAACGGGGCGTGGCCGGCGTTTCTATCGGCTCAGCGGGGAGTGGGCATCTCGCTCAATCGACGGGCACGATGCGGATGGTCCCGGCGGGCTTGCGGTGCAGGTCGGCAGCCAGGGTGGGGGCCATGGCGGGCTGAGCATCCGCAGTAGCGGTGTGGTCGAGCGCGTTGCGCAAGGCACCCTCGACGAGTTGGCCGCAATGGATTTTCATCGGCGGCAGCGCGCCGAGCTCGCCGGCGAGGTCCTGGGCGCTGAGC
>JBGSUP010000476.1:0-7708 GCA_041753485.1 Akkermansiaceae bacterium | reverse complement strand
GCCAATTGATCGCGGAGCTCAAGCGCCTGCCCGGCGTCGGCCCGCGCAGCGCCGAGCGCATCGCCGTCTGGCTGCTCCAGAGCCCCAAGGCGAACCCGCTCCAACTCGCCGGAGCCCTGCAAATCGCCAAGCAAACCATCCGCCCCTGCCCGCTTTGCGGATTCTTCGCCACCGAAGCCGGCTGCGGCATCTGCGACGATCCAAAACGCGATGACCACATGCTCTGCGTGATCGAGCAGGCGACCGAGGTGCTTCCGTTAGAGCGTTCCGGCTCGTTCCGCGGAAGATATCATTGCCTCGGCGGCAAGCTTTCACCGCTCGACCGCGTCTCGCCCGAGGACCTGCGCATCCCCTCGCTGCTCCGGCGCGTCGAGGCCGCCACCGGGGAAATCGAGGTGATCCTCGCGCTTGGTGCCGATGTGGAAGGCGAGGCCACCGCAAACTATCTGGCGGACCTGCTGCGCGGAAAAAACTGCCGTCTCAGCCGCATTGCCCAGGGACTGCCCGCCGGCGGCGGCCTGGAACACGCCGATCAACTCACCCTGATGCGCGCGATGCAGGGCAGGCGCGACGTTTGATCCTAATCTCCGCTTGCCGAATGCCGCCGGATGCCTGCATGATCCCACCCATGGATGAGGAAACTTCACTCTGGAAAGACACTTCGTCGCAGTGGCTCAACCTCGGCCCCTTCACCGCCGCACTCGTGCTCGGCACCGGCATCATCATCGGCGGCGTGTTTTTTCCGCCGGCCTTCGCCGCCTTGATCCTGCCGGTCCTCTTCGCCATCTGGAAGTTTCTCACCGTCAGAACCCAGATCTTCGAACTCACCACCGAACGCATTAAAATCACCCGCGGCGTGATCAACCAGCACATCGATGAAATCGAGCTCTACCGGGTGAAGGATTCCCAGATGGTCCGCACCTGGTGGATGCGTCTCACCGGCCTCGCCTCGATCTCGCTCGAAACCTCGGACCGCACCATGCCAAACCTCGTCATCCCCGCCATCCGCGGCGGCAATGAAATGCGCGAAATCCTCCGCCGGCAGGTCGAACTCCAGCGCGACCGCAAACGCGTGCGCGAGATGGATTTCGACGATGCCGCCGACGGTGGCCTCGGCAACGGCGCTTGACCCCGCCCGCAGGCTTGCCATCACCCGGAATCCTCCTCACGCTCCCGCCACCGTGAGCGACAAAGCCCCTTGGATTACCTATCGGCCGGAACTGAAAGTGCTGGATTGCACCATCCGTGACGGCGGCCTCATCAACAATTCCCGCTTCACCGACGAGCAGGTCCGCGCCGTCTATCAGGCCTCCATCGCCGCCGGCGTGGACTACATGGAGATCGGCTACAAGAACGATCCCGCCCAGTTCCCCAAGGAAAAATACGGCCCGTGGCGGCATTGCGAGGAGGCGGACATGCGCCGCGTCGTCGGCGATCACAGCTTCGAGGCCACCGGCCTGAAACTCGCTGCCATGGCCGACGCCGGCGGCAAGTGCGACTGGAAAAACCACATCATCCCCGCCGCGGACAGCGTGCTGGATGTGATCCGCGTCGCCTGCTACGTGCACCAGATTTCCGAAGCCGTCGAGATGGTCGAACACTGCACCGCGCTCGGCTACGAAACCACCCTCAACATCATGGCCATCTCGGTGGTGGCCGATGCCGATATCGACCAGGCTCTTGAAATCGGCGCCAAATCCTCCGCCGGAACCGTCGTGGTGGTGGACAGTTATGGAAACCTTTTCCGCGAGCAGATCGATCATCTGGTGCGCAAATACACCAAGGCCGTCGAGGGCACCGGCAAGCACATCGGCATGCACGCCCACAACAACCTCCAGCTCGCCTTCGCCAACACCATCGAGGCGATCATTCTCGGCGCCAACCGCGTGGACGCCACCATGATGGGCCTCGGCCGCGGCGCGGGCAACTGCCCGATGGAACTCTTGTTAGGTTTCCTGCGCAACCCGAAGTTCAAACTGCGCCCGGTCATCGACTGCATCCAGAACACGATCCTGCCGATGAAGCGACAGTTCGACTGGGGCCCGTCCATTCCCTACAACATCAGCGGCCAGATGAATCTCCACCCGAAAAGTGCCATGGCCTGGCGCGAGGGCACCACCCCGGACGATTACCTCGCGTTTTACGACCAGACGCTCACCGATGTCTGATCGCCCGGCGTGCCAATTGGGCCAATTGCCGGCTGCTGACGACTCCAATCCTGGCCATACATGGCAAAGGATGTTCTCGCCATGAAGCATGGGAGGGAGATCATTGAAAACAGAGTCCGGAAGAAGATTGCAGGCAGTAGAGACGTTCGGTGCTGGAATGACACGCGCGGAAGTCACACAAGTAAACCGGTGTGAGCTGGCGCTCGGTTCATGAATGGCATCTGGCGTGGCGGTAGGGCCGCAAAGTCGCCACGATGTCGGGTGGCAAGTATGCTACCCCGGGATCTCCGGGAACTGAGCACCTGAGGACCAAACCCATGCGCCGGGCCTTTCGTTTGCAGCAGTCTGGACGACGGAAGCGAAGGAATCCGGCGGCGGAGCGCACCCGGAGCACTCCCGGGTTCAATCAAACATGGCGGCCGCATTGGCCCGGGCGAGTTGCGCGAGATCCTCCGCCTCGATCGCGAGCGCCGCAGCCAGCGCACGGCCGGTGGCGGGCAGATTGGCGGGGTGGTTGAGCTTTTCGGGCAGCGGATGAGTGATGATTTCCTCTGGCGGAAGCATGTCCGGCGCGTCGCTTTCCAACAGGATGCGCTCTCGCGGGAGTTGGCGGAAGACCTCCAGCGCCGCCGCCTTGCGCGGGTGCAGGAAATAGCCGGAAAACGAGAAAAAAGCCCCCAGCGGCAGCAGTCGGCGGGCGGTTTCGATGGAACCGCCGAAGGCATGCATCAGGAAACGTGGCGGCGGCGGGCACCCGGCGAAAGCGGCGAACAAGGGCCCCCAGGCCTTGAGGCAGTGAATGGTCACCGGGCGCCGCATCTCACGGGCGAGCCGCACTTGATCAAGAAACACCGGAAGCTGGATTTCCAGAGGTGGCGACAAAACCCACTGATCAAGCCCGCACTCGCCGATCGAAGCCCGGGGATGTTTTTCTAACAAAAAAATCAGGCGTTCCCGCCAGCCGTGCGCCGCGCCGTGGGCCCGCCACGGGTGGATGCCGAAGGCCGGTGAAATGAAATCCGGATGCGCGAGCGCCAGCGCCTCGACTGCCGGCCAATCCGCTTCACAGGTCGCATTGACCACGCAGCGGCCGACTCCGGCCGCCCGCATCGCGGCAATGACCGTTTCAGACCCGCCCAGCCGCGAATCCTGCAAATGGTTGTGGCTGTCCGGCCAGAGGGACATGAGTCTGGGATTCAACGCAGTCCGCGCGGGCCGGCCTTTTTCGGACTGTCAAAGGTCACATCGGTGATGGAAACGCGCCGGCCGTTTGTGGGATCGTGGGTCGCCACCTGCATTTTGCGCAGCGTCCAGGTATCCTTGGCGATCTGCATCACATCCTCCACTTGGAACTCCTTCACCAAGCCGCCGTTCTTGTCGTGGCCGCGGATTTTCATGAAGGCTCCGAATTTGCGATGCACCCAGACATAGACCACCTCGTAGCGGCCCGGCGCGGAGCGCGGCTTGTCGATGCGGATCTTGTAGCATGGCTGGCCGCCGACATCCTCCTCGCCTTCAAACTTCGGATCCGGCCAGTAAAAGAAGCGCAGCGCCAGGTCTTCATAGGTGAGGTCGGTGCCCGCGATCGGAGCCACCAGTTTCGCGGCAGCAAAGGGCCGGGTCTTGCCATCGACCATCTCAAACAGATTGAAGGCCTCGTCGCCAATGCGCATGTGAAACACCTGCCATGGCCCCTTGTTCTCCGAAAACTGGAACTGGATGTCCTGCCCCTTGAGAAACAGCATGACCGGCGTCTTCTGGCTGCCCTTGCGGAGATTGCCGCTCAACCCTTCGTCGAGCTTGGTGAGCGTGGCCGACATCCGCGCGCCTTCGAGAATCGCTTTCGCATCCGGTTGCTGGGCGTAAGCCGCAACGGTGCTGATCAGCGAAATCGCGGCCACGATTGGTTTGAAATTCATGGTGTGAGAATGTGGGAATCGCAGGTTTGGACAAGCCTCGCGGTGATTTCCTTCAAAAAAGCGGCGGCCACCCCTCGAATGTTTTTTAAAATCCACCCTTTTTGAGGCTTGATGATCCGGGGCCTGATGAATTGGATGGCCACGACGCACGATGCGTCAACCTCCCTCCATGAGCCTCCGCAAGCAGCTGAACCAAATCCTCCCCGCGTTGCTTCCGGCAAACCCGGCCGATGCGATCAAAGGCACCGAGTTGATCCGCCTGACGCGCCTGCAACTGACGGGAAACTACTCGGACGCCTCGCTGAGGTATCATTTCTCGATCATGTCATGCGATCCGGCATCACCGATCGCCAAAGTGGAGAAAGGCCAGGGCTATTACCGCCGCAGCGCTCCCCTGCCCGCTCTATCCGGCGCGCAGGAGTTGCTCGCCCTAACCCAGGGACGGCTGGACGACCTCACCACCGTGGATCAGGAACTGGTGGACAATGCGATGCTGCGCATCCGCAAGTTCCGCGCCGTGGTCACCCGCTATTTCGAAATCAACGGCCGTTTCCCCTTCGCCTTCCGCCAGGCCTTCTCCAAGGATGCCCCGATCAGCAACTTGTGGAAATTCCCGGAGCTCGTGCTCGTCGATTGGGAAACCGGCGGTTCGCCCGATGAGGAGATGTCGCTCGATGAAACCATGCTTGCCTTCAAGCAGCGGCTCGGCATCGCACCCTTCCGGCTCCATGCCGCGCGCCTGCGCATCCAGCCCTCGCTGCAAACCTACCGCGAGGATTTCCATCAGACGCTGGCCGTCTCGATGTGGTCCCAGGGTGGTGAACTGATCTATGCCGCGCCGATCGAGGACGAGGCGCTGGCCGACAGCCTGCGCCGCCTGAGCGCCGCCTTCGGCATCGGCGTGGTGTCGTTCGGCCTCACACCGGAGGCCCTGGATGAATTGCCCCGTCCGGCCAACATTCTCAACGCCCATCCGCGCGAAACCGAAGCCATCATGGCAAAACTCGACATCAACCGGATAGCCGCGCCGAAATCCCGCCAGCATCTCGACTGGTCGGAGCTCGGCTCGCTGCGCAACGAATCCGAGGAAGCGGAAAAACTCATCCAGTGGCTCACCCGCTGCATCGACGGGCGGCGCGCCGAGGCCTTCAAGGACGAGTGATTTTCCCCGGAATTGATTCCCTTGCGCGATGCGCCCTGCGGGCTTACGCCTTCCCCATGGATCTGGCAGAATTCCGCAAAGAATATTCCGACCGTGGCCTGCGGCGCGAGGAACTCAACCCGGACCCGGTGGCCCAGTTTTCCGAGTGGTTCATCCAGGCCACCGAGCTTGCCGTGCACGAGCCCAACGCGATGACACTGGCAACGGTGGACGCCTCCGGCATGCCCTATCAGCGCACGGTGCTGCTGAAATATTATGACAAGGACGGCTTCGTGTTCTTCACGAATTACGGCAGCCGCAAGGCCGCGCAAATCGCCGCCAACCCCAATGTCTCGTTGCTTTTTCCGTGGATCACCCTGGAGCGCCAGGTCATCATCCAGGGCCGCGCGGAAAAAATCAGCAGTGCCGAATCGCTGCGCTACTTCGCCTCACGGCCGCGCGAATCGCAGATCGGCGCGTGGGTATCCAACCAGAGCGAAGTCATCACCTCGCGCAAATTCCTGATGCAGAAGCTTGCCGAGATCCGCGAGAAATTCCACCACGGCGAGATCCCGCTGCCGTCGTTCTGGGGCGGCTACCGCATCGTTCCCGTGGCCATCGAATTCTGGCAGGGCGGCCCCGCCAGCCTGCACGACCGCTTTCTCTACCGGAGACAGGACGCTGCCTGGCACATCGAGCGGCTCTCACCGTGAGGCCCGGGCGAGTCCGGTTAGAAACCCATCCGCCGCCCCGCGGTGGGCCTGCTGTTTTCCGGCGGAGAGTTTCATCCATGAGCGCGCCATCATCGACAGCCGCGGGTTTCCCAGAAAGAACGGCAGGTGATCGGCGATGAAGGTCCAGAACAGGCCGTCCCAGATCCCGCACCAGTCGCCCTTCGGCTCATCGGACATCTTGAGGATGTAGTTCGAGCCCGAGATGTAGGGTTTGGTGGTGAAGGTCCCGCCATCGGCAAACTGCGACATGCCATACACGTTGGGCACCATCACCCAGTCATAGGCATCGACAAACAATTCCATGAACCAGCGGTAAACATCATCCGGCCGGATCCGGCACAGCAGCATGAAGTTGCCCAAGACCATCAACCGCTCGATATGATGGCAGTATCCTTCGCGCAGCACCTGCCGGATCACCCGGTCAACCGGCGGAATGCCCGTGGTGCCATCATAGAATGCGGCGGGCATCGGCCGGTCGAAGTTCCAGAAATTGCCATTGCGGACCTCCGCGCCGCGGTGCTGATAGATTCCGCGCATGAACTCGCGCCAGCCGATCACCTGGCGGATGAATCCTTCCAGCGAATTGAGCGGCACGGTGCCGGAGCGCGCCGCGAATGCCAGCGCGCCATCCACCACTTCCTTTGGATCCAACAGACCGATGTTGAGCATCGGCGTGATCGCGGCGTGGTGAATGAAGGCGTGGCGGGTGGAAATGGCATCCTCATACGCGCCGAAGCCGGAAAACCGCCGCTTCAGAAAGTCCTCCAGCCATTGCCGGGAACCGGCACGGGTCACCGGCCAGCGGAAACCATCGAGACTGCCCGGATTGGCGGGAAACGTGCGGGAAACATGGGCGATTGCCTCCTCCACATGGCCATTGCCTGGGGCCCGCGGCTCGGGCGGCGGCTGCCAGGCCTTCGGCAGTTTCACGCGGTTCTCGGCATCGAACGACCATTGCCCGCCCGCTGGTGAGCCGTCGTCTTCCAACAGGATTCCCATCCGCCGCCGCTGGGCCTGATAGAAAGTCGCCATGAACGGCTTCTTTTTCCCGCCGATCTGCTGTTGCAGGAAATCCGGCGGACTGAGGAATCCCGGCGATTCATGAACCAGCAACTCCGCGCCCCGCCGCCGCGCGAAGCGGCGCAGCCGCCGCAACAGGACATCGTCCACCGGATCGGCCAGATGAATGCGGGACAGCCGTTTCGGCAGGCAAGACTCCAGCAGGTCACCGCGCCCCGGGTTTTCCACATAAGTCACCCGGTGGCCCGCCTGCCGCAATTCCTCCGCATGCGCCTTCATCGAAGCCCGGTGGAGCACCAGCCGCTGCTTGTGAACCGCCAGCGGCCACTCGGTGTCATTGCCGAAATACAGCGGATCCTCGATCAGATAGACGGCGCGCCCCGGCGCGATGGCGGGATTCCGCCGGAACAATTGGTGGGGATAGACCAGAGTCGCTTCCATCGGAATGTTAGAACGTGCGGATCGACGACAGCCCGCCGTCGGCGCGGAGCACCTGGCCGCTCAGGAATCCGGCGGCATCGGAGAGCAGGAAATCGACGAGTTGCGCGGTTTCAGCGGGGTCGCCGATGCGCTGGAGCGGGTGGCGTTTGGCGGCGGTCTCGCGTTTTGCCTCGTTGTTCAACAGCGCGGCGGCCAGCGGCGTGTCGGTGAGCGAGGGCGCGATCACATTGACGCGAATCTTCGGCGCGAGTTCCGCGGCAAGCGAGAGCGCTGCGACGGCCAACT
>JBGSUP010000475.1:0-7175 GCA_041753485.1 Akkermansiaceae bacterium | reverse complement strand
GGACAGACCCTGGAGGAAGCCGTGGCCGCGCTCGGCATGTGCGCCGAGGGCGTGCCCAACACCCTCTCCATCCACGATGCCGCCCGCAAGGCCGGCGTGCGCACGCCGATCATCGATGCGATGTATGCCATCCTCTATCAGAAAAAACCCGCGCTGGAAGCCATGCGCGAGCTGCTCGAGCGCGATCCGCGCCCGGAAAACAGCTAGACCGCCTGGTGCCGGCAACCGATGCCGAAAATGCGGGAAACAAGGAATCCGCTGCAGGGCTTTTCCGGCACCAGGTCAGGGGAATCGGCGGTGGGATGGATCTTGAGGCTGCCACCGTGCCGGAGGAGCATCAGCGGGAACCACTTCATCCGTTGACCATGCACGCGCCAGGCCGCCATGCAACCCCGGAACGGCATGGCACCGGCCTCAGTAACTTCGCGACGTTGTGTCGTTAGATGAAGAAGTGCTTCGACAGCCGGCCGGTCCTCTGTTCCACTGAATGCATATGGGCAAATTGATCATGGTATCGAACCGCCTGCCGGTGACCATCGAGGCGGATGGTACCGCAAGGCGGACAACGGGCGGACTGGCGTCCGCGCTGGAGGGCGCGGACCTGCCCGGCGAACAAATCTGGGTGGGCTGGCCGGGCGGTGCTGCGGAGGATTTCGAGGATCTGGAAAAGGTGCGGGCGAAATTGCTGGAATCCGGCGTGGCCCCGGTTTTCCTGAGCCAGGACGAACTCGACGGGTTCTACGAGGGCTATGCGAATTCCACGCTGTGGCCGCTGCTGCACTATATGGTGGAACGTGCGCGGTTTTCCGCGGACTGGTGGCTGGCCTATCAGCGGGTGAATCAAAAATTCGCCAATGTGATCGCGGAGGTGGCGGATGAGAACGACCAGATCTGGATCCATGACTACCATCTCTTCCTGCTGCCCGCGATGCTGCGCCGCCGCAAGAAGGGACTGCGGATCGGCTTTTTACTGCACACGCCGTTTTGTTCCAGCGAGATCTTCCGGGTCCTGCCGGAACGTGCGGAGATCCTGAAAGGTTTGTTAGGTGCCGATGTGATCGGTTTCCACACCTACAGCTATCTCCGGCATTTCCGCTCCGCGCTGCTGCGGGTGCTGGGATGGGAATCGGAGATGGAGGGAATCTGGCATGATGGCCGGGAAGTCCACATGGGCGTCTATCCGATCGGCCACAATCATGCGGGCTTCGATGAGGTGATGCGCCAGTCCGGTTTCCCGGAAATCGTGGAAAGCCACCTCCAGGATCTGGCGGGGAAACGCATGATCCTCAATGTCGAGCGGCTCGATTACACCAAGGGCCTGCCGCAGAAGCTCGCGGCGATGCGGCGTTTCCTCGAGCGCAATCCCGACAAGCGCGACGACGTGTTGTTCGTCCTGATCGCGGTGCCGTCGCGACAGGGCGTGCAGGAATATGACTCTCTAACGGAAGATGTGCAGCGCGAGGTGGGCGCCATCAACGGAGAGTTCGGAAAAGTCGGCCATGCGCCGGTCCAGTTCCTGCACCGGGGATTTCCGCAGGCGGATCTGGCTGCGTTTTACGCGCTGGCGGAGGTCTGTCTGGTGACTCCGCTGCGGGACGGAATGAATCTGGTGGCCAAGGAGTTTCTCGACTGCCAGCGACCGGAATTTTCAAGCCGCCCAGGCGTGCTGGTGCTCAGCGAATTCGCGGGCGC
Organism: Akkermansiaceae bacterium; assembly: GCA_041753485.1. Classification (GTDB taxonomy): domain Bacteria; phylum Verrucomicrobiota; class Verrucomicrobiia; order Verrucomicrobiales; family Akkermansiaceae; genus Luteolibacter. Next base: position 5,483 of record JBGSUP010000475.1, on the reverse strand, counting down.
GGCCAACGAACTTTCTCATGCCATCCAAGTAAATCCTCACGACGTGGACGAGGTGGCCGCCGCGCTGAACCGCGCTCTCGAAATGCCGGATGCCGAGCGCCGGAACCGCATCGGAATGATGCAGGGCAGGCTGCGCAAGCAGGACAGCAGCGCATGGACGCGGCGTTTCCTCAAGGATCTCGACCAGGTGCCGCCCACCGATGATCGCGCTGTGGTCATGGACCTCAAATCGCTCGCCGCACAAATCGCCGGACAAGCTCGCGCCGGCCGGAAAATCGGGCTGTTCCTCGATTATGACGGCACCCTTCGCGACTTCGTGGATGAGCCGGATCTGGCCGTTCCCGATGCGGAACTCCCCGCGCTGCTGCGTGATCTTGCGGCATTTCCGGGCCTTTCTGTCGCGCTCGTCAGCGGGCGTGCCCCGGCATTTCTCGAGCAGTATCTCGGCGGACTCGGTGTCACGCTCGTTGGCGAGCATGGCTACCGCTGGCTGGACGGCGGAGTCGGTGAATGGACCCTCTTCAATCCACATGTGAACATCGATTGGAAACCGGCGATCCGCGAACACCTCGAACAGGCATCGTTGCTGACCCCCGGAACCCACGTGGAGGAAAAACAATCCGCCCTCGTCTGGCACTACCGCAAGGCCGATCCCGAGTTCGGCCCATGGCGGGCACGCGGCCTGCTGGACGAACTCACGTCCATGGCCGCCAATCTTCCGGTGACCGTCCACCACGGTAAGAAGATCGTGGAGATTTCCAGCCTCCAGGTCAGCAAGGGGGCCGCCGTGGACCACCTGCTGCAGGCATGGGAATGCGAAACCGCGCTGGTCGCCGGTGATGACCAGACCGATGAGACGATGATCATGCTCACTCCCGAAAACATCGAATTCCACACCGTCCGGGTCGGCGGCGGGCCGACCCGTGCCGCCTATCGCACCGACATCCCGGGCATGCGCCGTTTCCTCGATGAGCTCCGCGCCGGACTCCATTCCAACATAAATAATTCAAGATGAAACCCGACCCCGCCCGCCTCGCCGACGACTATCACCTTGGAATGATCGGCAACGGCCGGACCTGCGCCTTGATCGACGCGCTGGGCCGTATTGTTTTCTGCTGTCTGCCCGCCTTTGATTCCGGCACGGTCTTCGCCTCGCTGCTCGATGAGGAGCGCGGCGGCTCGTTCGCCGTGGAAATGATTGATGGCGGAGTGACCGGTCAGGTTTACGAAAAACACACCAACGTGCTGGTGACCACTTTCGAAGGGCCGGACGGAGCCTTCGACCTGATCGATTTCATGCCCCGCTACACCTCCGACGGCCACGCCGGCGCTGCCGACGACGTTGGCCCGGACGTGGTCAGGAAACTGCGGATTCTCAGGGGCGCTCCACACATCAGGGTGCGCTTCGATCCTCAGATGGAATACGCCAGGGGCGTGACCAAGGTGGCGATCGAGTCCACCCGTCTCAAGGCCACCACGGAGTGGGTTGGCGAGAACGGCTCGATTTATGAATCGATGTACCTGTGGACCAATCTCGACGCGGAGGCGGTTCGATCCGGCAGGGAACTCATCCTGGTGGAGGATGGCTTCCTGTTTGTGAGTTATCACGACAAGGTCCAGGTGCCGGACATGGATTTGGTGGACCTGATGCTGCAGCGCACGCTCTCCTATTGGATGTTGTGGTCGGCTCGCACGCATCTGCCGATTCAATACCGGCGGGAATCGCTGTGCAGCGCGCTGGTGCTCAAGATGCTGCAGTTCAGCCCGAGCGGGGCCTTTCTCGCAGCCGCCACCACCTCACTGCCGGAAACCATCGGCGAGGAGCGCAACTGGGACTACCGCTTCTGCTGGCTGCGCGACGCCTCGATGACGGTCACCGTGCTCCACCGCATCGGGCATCCCTACATGGCCGCCGGATTCATCGACTGGATGATGCGCACGGTTCCGACCAAGAACGACAAGCTGCAGATCATGTATGGCATCCGCGGGGAAAAGGAACTGACCGAGCGCGTCCTGGACCATCTATCAGGCTATCGCGGATCGCGGCCCGTGCGCAAGGGGAACGCCGCCTACAATCAGGAGCAGCATGATATTTTCGGCGTGGTGATGGATGTGATCCATCAGGATCTCCTGTTGCGCCAGCGGACTCCCGAGGCGCTGGACCGGATCTGGACGCAGGTGAGATCCATCGTGCGCAATGTTTCCGCCGCATGGAAGGAACCGGACCGCGGCATCTGGGAGATCCGCGGAGAGAAACGCCATTTCGTGTTTTCCAAAGTCCTCTGCTGGGTGGCGCTGGACCGCGCGATCAAGATCGCCGTGCTGCTCGAAAAAAACGCATGGGCGGATTCGCGCCGGCCCTTGCTCCAGGAAATCCATGATGATATCTGCCTGCGCGGGTGGAACGAGGAGAAACAAGCCTTCGTCCAGACCTATGGCGTCCGCGACCTCGATGCGTCCAATCTGCTGATGGCCGAGTATGGATTCATCGAGCCCACGGACCCGCGCTTTGTCGCCACGGTGGAGCGCACGCTTGATGAGTTGTGTGTCGATGGCCTGATGTATCGTTATCGCAATCAGGATGATTTCGGAGAACCGCGGAGCGCCTTCACGGTTTGCTCGTTCTGGCTGGTCAAGGCCCTGGCAGCGATCAAGCGCCGGAGCGAGGCGCGGACCTTGTTCGAGTCCCTGCTGAAGGCAGCGAACGGGCACGGGCTTTATGGCGAGGATCTCGACTTCAAGACGCGCAGGCATCTCGGGAATTTTCCCCAGGCATACAGCCATCTCGCGCTCATCGATTGCGCGTTGGAACTCTCGAAGGAGGAGGACAAGGACATCATCCTCGCCTGAGGCGTGGCCCCAGAGGCGCAGGAAAAACTGTGGCGGCAGGAAAAACTTGCCAAAAACGCCATCCGCCATACTCATCCGGCTGCCCAAACACCCCTCCCGTCAGCCATGGCCTCCGAGAAACCACCCGGCTTCATCCGCCGCCTTTACAACTGGACCGTCTCCTGGGCCGATCACAAGGCAGGCACCCACGCCTTGTTCTGGCTCTCCTTCGCGGAGTCGTCGTTTTTCCCGATCCCGCCGGACGTGCTTTTGATGGCGCTGTGTTTCGGCAAGCGCGAGAAGGCCTTTAAATACGCGCTCGTCTGCACCGTCGGATCGGTGCTTGGCGGCTGCGCCGGGTGGTTGATCGGCTGGGGACTGAGGGACACCGTGGCGCTGCCACTGCTCGGCATTTTCGACCCCACGGGCCACACCCGCGAGAAAATCGAGCTTTGGTATGCAGCCTATGGTTTCTGGGGCATCCTGATCGCCGCCATCACGCCGATCCCCTACAAGGTGTTCACCGTGTTTTCCGGCATCATGCATTACAACCTGCCCCTGCTCATCGTGGCATCGATCCTCGGCCGCGGCTTTCGTTTCTTCGTGGTGGCCGGCATCATCCGCGTCTGCGGCCCTACGGTCAGACCCTTCATCGAAAAGCACCTTGAATGGTGCTTCGTCGCCGGCACCGCCATGCTCATCGGCGGTTTTGTGCTGATCAAATACCTCCGGTAATGCCGTCCTGGATGCGCGTGGTTCCATGATCAAGGTCACCCTGTCCGATCTCAGCCGACACCCGGCGCTCGTGCCGTGGCTGGTGTCCGGCGCGTGGAAGGACGGTTTCTCGCCGCAGGATCTCAAGACCGGCGGATTGTCACTCTCCATCCTGAAGCTGCTGGATCCCGAGGAGATGATCGACGAGGCGGATTTGGTGATCGGCTCCGAAGTCCGTGAACCCAGCGGCCGCCGCCACCGCACGGCGATTTCCTTTTTCATCGATGAAGAAGACGATGAATATCCCATCGACTACAGCTTGGATTGCTCGTGTCCGGCGAATTTCACCTGTCGGCACGCCGCCGCCACGTTTGAGCTGCTTGCCACCATCGCCGCGACCGCGACCGCGGCGCGCAAAGCGCCGGCCAATCCCTTCATCGAAACCTGGCTCTTCCAGATCAGGCAGGCGGAAAAGGCAGCCGCCGCCAGCGCGCAAAAAACGGCGAAACCCGATAATTACAGCAAGTTCCTCGCTTACTGCATCGAGATCCAGCCCACACGCCATCCCTCGGGTGACGCGACGCTGCCCTACTTCTGCCTGCGCATCGCCAGCCGCAACAAATCCGGTGATTTCAACGTCGAAAAATCCCACGCCACCGCCGATCCCTCGAATCCCCCCAAATACATGGCCGCCGCGGACATCGCAATCTGCGCCGCGTTCCACGCCCGCAAGCGCAAGGCCGGCGTCTGGGGATCGGAAATCCCCGTCACCGGCCCGGGCTGGGACGCGATTCTCGATGCCGCCGCCGCCACCGGCCGCTTGTTTTTCTCCCGCAAAACTTCCGATCTGCGCTCGTCACGAATCTACCAACTCCTCACCGAAGGACCGCCGCTGCCGATCGACGCCGGCTGGGAACTCATGGAGGACGGCTCGGCCCGCCCGATTCTCACGCTGCCCTCCCCCGGTATCGAAATCATCCCCAGCCAGCCGTTCCGCTATGTCGATCCGGTGGAACTCACCCTCGGGCTCCTCCAAAGCGAGACGCCTCCGGAAATTCTATCCGTTTGGCCGAACGGCCCCGTCATCCCCGCCGCGCGGATTCCGGACATCAATGCCGAGCTGCGATCCATTCCAACTGCCAACCCGCTGCCCATCCCCGCCGAGAAACCCGCCGAAGTTCTATCAGGCCTGGTTCCCACACCCATCCTCTACATCACCTCGGTCCACGTCGGCATTTTCCAGAAGCGCCACATTGGTGGCCTGGTGAAATTCCAGTATCCCGGCTGCCCCGTCCTCACGCCACTCCCAACCGGCGCCCCGCCGCAGACGTCCTGGGTGGAAGGCGACAAGCGCTTCATCCTCCAGCGCGACGCCACCGCCGAAAACAATCGCTCCGGGGATTTGACGGACGCCGGCCTCGATCCGATCGGCGCGTATTTCGACCATCGCGAGCTCAACGACAAAAACCGCGACTCCGTGGTGCTCGGCGGTCTCAAGGCAAGCGCCGCCGACTGGCTTGAATTTCTAACAAGTCCGGAGGCGGAGCAACTCAAGATCAACGGCTGGATCATTGAGAGCGATCCGAAACTCGGCCTCACCATCCACGACATCGGCGATTTTTTCCCCGCGATCGAAGCCGATCCAGATCATGGCATCGACTGGTTCCGTTTCGATGTCACCGGCGAGTTCGGCGGCAAGCGCGTGAGCTTGATCCCGCAAATCGCCGCCGCCATCGCCGGCGATTGGCATCAGCGCTACAAGGATCCGCAACAGATGCCGGAAACCCTGCTGCTGCCCTGCGACAATCCCGCCGACGGCCACATCCGTTTTCCCGCGAAGCGCTTCCTTGAAATCGTCGATCAAGTCCGCCACCTCTTCCACGGCAAGGGCGGCGCGGACGGCCCGCTGCGCATGGACCGCCTCAGCGCCGCCGGCGTGG
>JBGSUP010000474.1:0-9847 GCA_041753485.1 Akkermansiaceae bacterium | reverse complement strand
CGCAGGAAAACCGCCGGCCGGTGAACATCCCGGCGGCGCTCGACGGCCGCCGGCTGCTGGATGCCCTGATCGATTTGTTCCCGCACATTCCGGCAGCCGAATGGGAGGCGCGCTGCGATGCCGGGCGCTTCGTCAACTACGGCGGAACGGTTCGCGGAAAAGACCACATGGTCAGGGCCGGGGAGCGCGTGGTGCAGATTTTTCCGTCTGATATCGAACCGCCGGTTTCCACAGACATCCGGGTCTTGTATGAAGACGAGGCCATCATCGTGGTGAGGAAGCCCGCACCGCTGCCGATGCACGCCAGCGGCCGTTTTCACCGCAACACGCTGCAACATTTCCTTAATCTCGCCTGCACGCCGTTTCCACCGCGTCCGGTGCACCGGCTGGACGCCAATACCACTGGCATCGTGCTATTCGCGCGGACACGCCATTTCTGTCGCCTGCTGCAACGTCAGTTCCTTGAGGGCAGCGTGGATAAACGCTATCTGGTGAGGGTGGGGGGGCAGCCGGAAAATGACGTGTTTTCCTGCGAGGCGCCGATTTCTTCTGAGCCGGAAACGCTGGGAACCCGCCGCATCGATGCCGTGGCCGGTCAAGCCGCACGCACTGATTTCCAAGTCATCGAGCGCTGTGCCGATGGCACATCCTTGCTTGAAGCCGTGCTTGGCACCGGTCGGACCAACCAGATCCGGCTGCATCTCTGGCACCTGGGGCATCCGGTGGTGGGCGATCCCGCATACTTGCCCGGTGGCCTGTCCGGCGAGACCCAGACACTCGATCCCGAAGCGCCGCCGCTGCAACTCCACGCATGGAAACTTTCGTTCCGCCATCCGCGGAGCGGCGAACCAATGCACTTTGAAACCGAGCGCCCGAACTGGGGCAGTGCCCATTGGAGGAGTTCGGAATTCATTCCGGTCTGAAATGCAACAATCAAGAAGACTGGGGTGGTAGGCACCAAAAGGATTCAACCCATCGCAATTCAGTCATTTGATTCCGCATTACATTTATTGTCACAAGTTAAAAACCTGAATAGTGGATCGGACTGGCATCGCTCCGGGCTTTCTGCTGGAATCGCTTCGAAATGAGCCGAATCAGTCAAGATGTCGCCCGATTGATGGAAAATGCGAACGAACGGGTAGGAATCACCCGGCGTCCTTTGTTCCGCATTTACGAGATCCACGCCGCGATACTGCAAGGCAACTACCCGAATTGCACGGGATTGGCGGAGAAACTCAGCGTCGAGCGCAAAACGATTCAGCGTGACATCACCTTCATGCGCGACGAATTCAAACTGCCGATCGTTTACGATGACGCGCAGCACGGCTATTACTACGACCGGGATGTTTCGGATTTTCCGGTGTTTCAAACCACCGCCGAAGAACTGGCCGGCTTGTTTCTCACGCGCAACGCGCTCGAATCGGTTCGCGGAACGGCGCTGGCGGCGGTTCTTCATGAGGCATTTGCCAAGCTCACCCGCGGCATGCTTGGTAAAGTGCAATTTGCCTGGGGTGATCTGGACCAGGCGTTCACCCGCAAAGTGGTCGAACAGGACCCGCGCGATATCAAGCGGTTTGGAGAAATCGCGCAAGCAGTTTTAAATCAACGTGTGACAAACTTTTATTATAGAAAACTAGGCGCGGATACCGGAGAGCTCCGGCGCGTGCATCCGCTGCATCTGGGCGAGGTCGATGGTGGTTGGTATCTGATCGCCTACGATCTGGAGCGGGACGCTCTGCGAACTTTCGCCTTGCCGCGCATGAGCCGAATCAAGACTTTAAACAAGTGCTTTGAGCGACCCTTGGGTTTCGAAGGGCGTGCCTACTTAAAGCAATCGTTTGGTATCTGGAATGTGGCCGGAGATCACTCACGGTATCTGGTGCGGGTGGAATTGCGGAACTACGCAGCGCGACTGGCGCAGGAGCGTCGCTGGCACCCGACGCAGGACCTGGTGCCGCTGAATGCGAAAGCCACGCGGGTCGAGGTGAGATTCGAGGTCGGACGGTTGGAGGAGGTCTTGCGCTGGGTTTTGAGCTTTGGCAGTCAGGCCAAGGCGCTGGCGCCGCCCGAACTCGTGCGCATGGTTGGCGATGAGGTGGAGGCGATGCGCGGAGCCTGATTACGGGCGGATTTCACCCGGCATGTTCCATCGACAAAGAGGATTTTCTGGTTAGCGTTTGGCCATGCGTTTCACGATTCCCCTGTTGTTCTGCCTTGTTGTGACCGTCTCCGGCGCGCCGGAAAAAGAGAAACCCGCGGAAACCGCCGCGCCCGAGACCCCGGCCAGCAAAGCGCCGGAACCCGCAGTGCGCGAAGCATCGGTGCTCATCGATGGCAAGAAAATCCCCTATCGGGTGACCACTGGAAAGCTCCAGCTCAAGCAGGACGACGGCAAGCCACGGGCCTCGATTTTTCATGTCAGCTATGAGCGCAGCGACATCAAGGATGCCTCGACCCGACCGGTGATGTTCGCCTTCAATGGTGGCCCGGGCTCCTCGGCGGTGTGGCTCCACATCGGGGTTTTGGGGCCGAAAATCATTCAACTTCCCGGCGACGGCACGCGTGCGCCACTGCCACCGCTGCGGGTGGTGGACAATCCGCAAAGCATTCTGGATGTGTGCGATCTGGTCTTTGTGGATCCTGTTTCCACAGGTTACAGCCGGACGGAAAAGGATGTGAAGCCCGGCGAATTCCACGGACTGGACGAGGACATCGAATCGGTCGGGGATTTTGTCCGCCGGTGGGTCAGTGAGCACGACCGCTGGGCATCTCCAAAATTTCTGATTGGCGAATCCTATGGTGGCATCCGGGTGGCCGGACTCTCGCAGCATTTGCAGTCGCGCTACGGCATGAGTCTCAACGGAGTGGTCCTGTTGTCATCCCTGCTTGATTTCGCCACGTTGCAACCCTCGCCGGGCAACGATCTTGCCCACCTGGTATTCCTGCCAGCCTTCACCGGCGTTGCGCATTTTCATGGGAAAATCCAAGGAGATCGGGCTGAGCTGATCCGTCAGAGTACGGAATTCGCCTTCGGTGCCTATGCCTCCGCCCTGCTCAAGGGCAATGATTTGAGTCCGCAAGAACGCTCGATGGTGGCGGTGGAATTGGAGAAGTTGAGTGGCATTCCTGTCGCGACCTGGCTTGAACGAAGGCTCCGCCTCACCCCGACGTTTTTCCGCGGCGAGTTGCTGCGTGCCGAGGGCAAGGTGCTGGGCCGCTTTGACGGACGCGTGGCTTGGGATGCCACGGACAAGGCCGCGGAGACGCCCTCATACGACCCCTCATACTCGCTGGCTTACGGTGCGTTTTCCTCCGCCATGATGGACTACCTGGGCCGGGATCTCGGCTACAAGGAAGACCAGCCCTACGAGATTCTCACCGGCAAAGTCCAGCCATGGCGTTGGAACACCAGCAACGCCGTTGTCAATGTCAGCAGCCGTTTGGCCGCCGCCATGCGCGACAATCCGCACCTGCAGGTGCTCGTGATGGGCGGACTCACCGATCTGGCGACACCACCCGAGGGGGTCGCCCACTCGCTGCGCCACCTGCCGGACCTTCCGGAAAGCGCGCGCAAGAACATCCACACCACCTATTTCGACGGCGGGCACATGTTTTACCTGAATCCGCCGGATCTCAAAAAATCCCGCACCGATTTGCTGGAATTCATCCGCACGGCCCGCCCTTGACTCCCCTGCCCCGCTGATTTCTAACGGAGCATCAGCGGCTTCGCGTCCAGTCCGGCAGGCTGTAGCGTGAGCGGACTTTTTGCGCGATGAGCTTCTCCGGCGGCTGGAAATCATCGATGCGCCAGGTCTCTGACAACAAGGAAGCCAACCGTTCGCCGCGCTTTGCCGAGACCTTGGCCTCGCACGGTGCCGCCACCGATCCCTGGTGAAGCAAGCCGAGGCGCGTCCGGCGCTGGCCCGCGCCCGCGAGCTTGTGGCCGGCGGAATCAACCAGATCATGGTTCACCGGGTTTTCGAAACACAGCGCCGCACCCGTCTGATCGGCCCCGGTGCTGAGCCGCGCCTGGATCTGTTCCGCGCGCAAAGCCGCCGCGACCACCGCATGGAGTTGCCGGTAACTCTCCGCGCCGCGCGCTTGCGCGAGCTTGCCGCATGCAGGCGCGATCACCGTGTAGGTCCAGTCCGCCCGATGATCCACGATGCCGCCGCCTGTCCAGCGCCGGACCCACTCGATTTCAGGAAACGCCGCCATTGCCCCGGCGAGTTTGCCGAAATACCCGATACTGCCCCAGTTGCCCTGCCAGTCATAGATCCGCAGCACCGGAACCACTGCGGTTTCCAGCAACCATTCATCCACCGCCATCGCCTCGGGCCCGGCACGCCTCACCGGGTCCAGCCAAAGGCACAATTGTTCGAACACCGCCATCTGCAGCGGATTCTTGCGCCATGTCCCCCACCCTGAAAACCGAAATTTCTCCCGGTCTTGCATTCCGCCGCAAGCTCGCCACCTTGCCGCCATGCCCATCGCGCCGAAGCCGCACAGCGCCCTGCTTATCGTTGGTCACGGGTCCACCGAGAACCCGGACTCGTCCACCCCCTACTTCGATCACGCTGCGGAAATCCGCCGCCGCAAGCTCTTCGCGGAGGTCCATTGCTGCTTCTGGAAAGAAGAACCCTCGATGCGCGAGGCTCTTTACTTGATCGATGCCGACGAAATCTACGTGGTTCCGGATTTCATCAGCGAGGGCTATTTCACCCAGGATGTGATTCCCCGCGAACTCGAACTCACCGGCCCGACAAGCGTGGTCCGCGGCAAAACCCTCCATTATTGCCTGCCCGTCGGCGTCCATCCGCACATGACCGACCTCATCCTGCGCCGCGCCCGGGAAGTCGCGCCAGACCTCAATCCCGCGAAGACCACTCTCATCATTACCGGTCACGGCACCGGACTGAACCAGAACTCCACCAAGGCTATTCGCGATCAGGTGGACCTGATCGCCAGCTCCGATGCGGGCTACGCCGCCGTTCTCGATGCCTACATGGAGGAGCAACCATTCATCGCCGAATGGGACCAACTCGCGAAAACCCCGAACGTCATCGTTGTCCCCTTCTTCATCTCCGACGGACTCCACTCCTATCAGGATATTCCCGTCCTGCTCGGGATCGAACCCGAGGTCGGTCCCGCCGCCAGCCAACGCGAAGTCTTCCGCCACAACCCTCACCACCTTCGCGGCAAAACGCTTTTCTACAGTTCCGCCATCGGAACCGAACGATTGTTGGCCGATGTCATTCTCGACCAAGTTTCGGATTTCGATCAAATCCACAAAGCACTTCAAATAAGTTGATTGCTCACAATTTTTAACTAAAAGTAAACACGATGCCAATTGCCGCCGAATTACGGAATTTTCTCCGCTCCGGGATCCACCGGATCGGCGAACTTGAGATTCAAGCGGACGTTTATGGCTATCCCTATGTGCTTTGCCACTGGCAGGATGCCGAACTCTCCACCGAGCCCGCCTTCGGGGGTCTGGATCTCCATGAAGGACCGGATGCGGCACGGGAAATCTCCACTTACGCCGGGGATGGAACCTATCGCTTCACCAAGGGCCAGGTGAATTTGAAACGCGGCTGGGTGATGGCGCTGCAGACGGAAGAAGAACTCCGGCAGGCGCTCGACCAATTTTACCCGGCCTGTGTCGGCCTGTTTCTCGCCCACCAGCGCGGCACCCTGGAAATCGAGAATCTCCGCGACAAACTCAATCGCCAAACCGGCATGTATCGTTATGCCCGCAGCATCAGCGATGCCGGAGCCCAACAACTCGTCCGCACGGTCTGCGGGCCGGCCCACCAGTGTGCGAAACGCATTCTTTGGCAAATCGATCCGGAAACTCCGCTAGAGGACAGCGAGGCCAGCCGGTTCAACGGCGTGCCCGGAGATCTGCCGGAGTCCGAGGCCATCCCCCTGCTCTGCCGCGAGGCCTGCAATCACTTCGTGGCCGAGTGTCGCAAGGCCGCCAAGGCGGAGTTCGAGCAAAAGTCCAAGTGATTCCCGGGGTTGCCAGCGCGGAAAATCCGGTGTTATCTCCGCCCCCATGTCCGACATCAAAATCACCATCCACACCACCGCCGGAGACATCGACGCCACCCTCTACGCGTCCAAGGCTCCCCTCACCTGCGCCAATTTCCTCAATCTTGCGCGACGAGGGTATTACAAAAACATCGCCTTCCACCGCGTGATCGCGAATTTCATGATCCAAGGTGGAGATCCCACCGGAACGGGCAGCGGAGGTCCCGGCTACAAGTTCGCCGATGAGTTTTGCCCTGAACTCCGCCACCGTTCGCCCGGCGTGCTCTCCATGGCCAACGCCGGCCCCGGCACCAATGGCTCGCAGTTCTTCATCACCCACGTCGCCACCCCCCATCTCGACGGCAAACATTCGGTCTTCGGCCAGGTCACCAATGGCCAGCACGTCGTCGATGCCATCAAGCAAGGCGACAAGATCACCTCCATCACCATCCACGACGACACCACCGCGCTCCTCGAATCGCAGAAGGATCATGTCGAGCATTGGAATTCGATTCTCGATCGCTGAAAAATCGCCTGTTTGGCGAGTTAGTTAAGATTTCTTAACTTTCAAAACGTCCCCATTCCACCGGGTTCCGGTGAATGGGGATTTTTTGTTTCTGAGAATTATTCTTTTGATATTCAATGAATTATAAACCCCTCAAAGAGTCTGTTAGAGAGTGTCGCGAACTTACGGGATCACGTAGGAGAGGCTGAAATCCCTGTTCTTCGGATAATAAAGATGGCTAATATGTCGCCGTGTTGATCGCAAGGCCAGCACATCCCACCCCCAAACCATACCCCCCAATGAAAGACCACCACACCCCCCGTGGCGGACGCTCCCTGATCCTTGGCATCGCATGCCTTGGATTCGCCGGACAGGCGTTCGCTCAAACTGACATCCCCCGCGGCACTCTCGCCGTGGATAACACCCTGGTTCGCGTCGGCACTCACTCGAAGCTCGACTGGAACATCGAGTATCCGGTCGCAATCAGGAATCTGGTCGATGTGACCAAAAGCGGCACCATCATTCCGAAGAAACAACTCAGGCTGAAGGCCCGGGTTCTGGGTGTCGCCTATCAATCAGGCAACACCCTGCTCTCCGTGGAGTGCCACTGGTCGAAAAACTCCGGATCATGGCAGCGGATCTTCAACGGCACCTCGAGAGCTGTGAATCCCTCGAAAGTGCTGCTCGACACGGTCGTCAATGCCAACGAACGGATCGATCTCGCCGGACGTGGTTCAAGTGGATCGAGCTGGAACCCCCAACACCACACGCGGGTGTCGGATGTCTATGTGAATGTCCTGCAAAACGGCGATCTGCCACCAAGCTACATTCCCGCATACAAACAAAGTTCGGTCGAAAGTTTCCTGCAGCCTTACATCGATGGCATGGGCCGGATCCGCATCGGCCCGCGCGACCTGATCGTCGTCTGGGAATTGTCCACCGCCAAGGTGGGAAGCACCTACTTCGACATGCAGGACCTCGTGGTTTTGCTGACCTTCGAATAAACCGGCCACTTCCATGAAAAAATTGTTTGCTTCCCTGATGTTGGTCACGGCCGCTCCGGCGGCGCAGCCGATCCTCCCTCCGGTCACTCCGGAGGCGCTGGCCCGGCTCCAGCAGATGAATCCGATGGACCGTCTGGCCCGGCCGGATGCTCCCGCTGCCGACCGCCAGCCCTCTGGCAAGCCGTCCATCATCTCCCAATCCACGATCCTGAGTGACGGAACCAACTGGACGCTCGTCCCCAACGGTGCGGTGCTGCATTTGCCGGCTTCGCTGAAGGCGCGGATCGCTGCCCGCCCGGAGGGCAGATTGTTGCCATGGATCGAGTTTCTCACCCTCAACCGCGGCTGGATCACCACCAGCGAAGTGACCTTTGCACAAGCCACCGGCGAGAATCCGCTGCCAGCGGAGCGCGCCGCCTTCTGGACCCGCCAGGACAAGATCGTGGTCGCCGTGCACCAGAGCGGCCCGATCTCGGTCCGCACCCCCGAATCAAGCACCCAAACCGCAAGCACCCGATGAAAACCACACTACTGCTCCTGATCGCCGCCTCGATCCACACCAACGCCCAGCAGGCGAGTTACATCAACTTTGTCCGCCAGCACCAACAGGGCACCAATGTCATTTGGGACATGCCGGTTCAACCCGTCGGTTCCGCCAATTCCATGCTCGCCCTCGAAAGCGGTGGCGCCTTGTTTCAACTGTGGACGATCGATCAGGCCAAGGCCACCGACTATCTGCTCGATCAGAAGCTGGTGGGGGCCTATCTGCCCAAGGCCGACATCAAAATCATCACCTTGGATCCGGACTCGAAGATCCCACGGACCCGCGTGGACCAGCCGTTTCGGGTTGAAATCCAGGTCAGCGATTTGCTAACCGGCCCGGAATTCCCGTTGTCCGCCTCCACCGTTCTGCTGCAGCGGCACGTGGCTGCCTACACCAGCGAGCAACCCGTGCTGGACCGTGCCACCGTCGTTGCCGGAACCCCGCTGAACAGTGGCTATCTGAACGCCAATGGCCAGCACGTGCTGGCATTCCCCGCGTCCGCGCTCAACGCCTCGAACCCCACCAAGGCCTCTGGCGAAGAGCACTTTGTGATCCACGCCATCTCGGACGGCAGTTTCAGTCAGACCGAACTCGCCGCCGCTCACGTCCAAGTCTGGCCGGTGGCATCCGGCGCGATCAAGGGCATCGCCAATGGGGATGAGTTGCGCTTCAGGTCGCCCAATCTCGAATTGTTGCTCAATGACCTTTATCCCCGCAGCGATACCTATCTCCTGCTTTATGAAGGCTCATCGATTCACGGCAACACGGGGGTCATCGTCAGCGCCTTTCCGATGGACCGCGATGCTGCCGAAAGCCATGTGGTGCCGGTCAGCGATATGGATTCGAAATTCAAAGAGGACGGCACCTACACGCTCGCCCTGGTGAGCGATACGGTCTTCGGACGCGAATTGCTCTGCGCTCCCGTCACCTTCTCAATCAACCGCACCATGCATGTGAATGCCATGCAGGTAGGCTTCTCCGACATAAAAGGCTTGGAGAGTCGTTAACACTCCCCCCAAGGGTAAACGACCGGCCGGCGTGGCTGGAGACCGCTTCCCCCCAAGCGCTCCAACTCACCCGGCCGGTTCATTTTCTTCCTCCGCGCAGGATCGGCTCTTCAAGCGTGCCTGTGGGGAAATTCCCCATTTTTCTCCCCATGATCGGGCTTTCCACCCGGCCAGGGATCCGCTGCGGTAGCGGGCGTGAACAATCGCCAGCCTGAACCGATGCCCATCTTCTCCCGCTACCTCGGCATCGACTACTCCGGCGCGGCAACGCCGGCGCGCAGCCTGCCCGGACTGCGCATCTATCAGGCCACGCGGGTGCAAGCCCCTCACGAAGTTCCCCCGCCACCGGGTCCGCGCAAGTATTGGACGCGCCGTGGCATCGCCGAGTGGCTGGTCTCGGAACTCCGCGATGGGCCACCCACGCTGGTCGGCATCGACCATGGGTTCTCGTTTCCCGCCCGCTACTTCGAGGTCCACCGCCTGCCGCCGGACTGGGATGCATTCCTGAATGACTTCTGCCACCACTGGCCGACCGATGACGACCTGACCCGTGTGGATTTTGTTAGAAATGGGGCCTTGGGCAACGGCGCGGCCCGTGGGGGGAGTTCGCGCTGGCGGCGCATGGCGGAGGAGCGCAGCCGGACAGCCAAGTCGGTCTTCCATTTCGATGTGCAGGGCAGCGTCGCCAAGTCCACCCACGCCGGCATCCCGTGGCTGCGCTTGCTCAGGCGGCAACTCGGTGAGAGCCTTCATT